>DATIFD010000355.1:0-14441 GCA_035455385.1 Burkholderiaceae bacterium | reverse complement strand
TTGTCGGCGGCTCCGGAATTGATCAAACGCAGAGCTTTAACTCAGGGTGCTAAAGGCTTGATGGGGATGGATTTTCTGTTGACGGCCTCCCGTCGGCCGGCTATGGTCGGCGACCATGTCGGGGCGGTTTTGGACCGGGAGTCTCCTGGCAGGTGCAGCCTGCCTGCTGGTGGCCGCGTGCGCAGGGCCTGCGGCTCTGGGTATTGATGACGTGACGGCGGCCGCCGCGGCCGCGCCAACCGACGTGAGCGACGCCGCGGCCAGCCAGGTGGCGATCACCGCCATGAACTTTCTCGACCGCCCGTACCACGCCGGAGGCCAGAGCCTCGAGACCGGCTTCGATTGCAGCGGCTTCACGCGCCACGTGTTCAGCGAGGCGCTGGGAATCGACCTGCCGCGCAGCGCGCAGGCGCAGGCCCAGGCGCCCTCGTTGCGCCCGGTTGCGCGCGATGCCCTGCAGGCCGGCGACCTGGTGTTCTTCAACACCCAGCGGCGCGCCCATTCGCATGTCGGCATCTACCTGGGCAACGGTCGCTTCATCCACGCGCCGCGCACGGGTGCACAGATCCGCACCGAGAGCATGGCCACCGCCTATTGGGCACGTCGCTACGATGGCGCGCGCCGCCCGGTGGCCCTCGTGGCCACCGCCAATCCGTAGAAGCCCGATCGACCCGCAGTGGCCCCGGCACGGGCAGTGACGTCGGGCAACCGGCACAATCGCGCCATGGGCGAGTCCGTGATTCCGCTGGCCGACCTGCGCTATGCCGCGCCGGTGCCGGCCATTCCCCGGCAGTTGCGCGAGCCCACCGGCCGCCTTCACGACAAACTCGGCCGACCGTTGCGCGACTTGCGGATCTCGATCACCGACCGCTGCAATTTCCGCTGCGGCTACTGCATGCCCAAGGCGGTGTTCGACCGTGATTACCAGTTCCTGCCGCACAGCTCGCTGCTCAGCTTCGAGGAGATCACACGCCTGACCCGCGTGTTCGCTGCCCATGGCGTGACCAAGGTGCGACTCACCGGCGGAGAGCCGCTGCTGCGCCGGCGCGTCGAGGACCTGATTGAGATGCTCGAGGGCGTGCGCAGCAGCGACGGCCGGCCGCTCGAGCTGACGTTGACGACCAACGGCTCGCTGCTGGCGCGCAAGGCCTCGGCCCTGAAGTCCGCCGGCCTGACGCGGGTGACCGTGAGCCTCGACGCGCTCGACGACGCGGTGTTCCGCCGCATGAACGACGTCGACTTTCCCGTTGCCGACGTGCTGGCCGGCATCGACGCTGCGGTGGCTGCCGGGCTAGCGCCGATCAAGGTGAACATGGTCGTGCAGCGCGGCGTCAACGATCACGAGATCGTGCCGATGGCGCGGCACTTCCGCGGCCGCGACATCGTGCTGCGCTTCATCGAATACATGGATGTCGGTGCCACCAACGGCTGGCGCATGGACGAGGTGGTCCCGTCTGCGCAGGTGATCGACGCGCTGCAGGCCCACTGGCCGCTCGAGCCGGTGGCCCCTGGCGTGCCCGGCGAGACCGCCGAGCGCTGGCGCTACCGCGACGGCGCGGGAGAGATTGGCCTCATATCCAGCGTGACCAAGGCCTTCTGTCGCGACTGCAACCGGGCCCGGCTGTCGACCGAGGGCAAGCTCTTCACCTGCCTGTTCGCCACCCGTGGTCACGACCTGCGCGCCCTGCTGCGCGGCGGTCGCAGCGACCTCGAAATCGCGTCGGTGCTGGCCGAACTCTGGGGCCGGCGCAGCGATCGTTATTCGGAACTGCGCGGCGCGGAGGCCGCCGCGACGTCCGTCAGCGAGCGCCGCATCGAGATGCACTACATCGGCGGCTGAGCCTCGGCCCGCGCGATCTGCCCAGGCATCAGCGCTTCGCCTGCGTCTCGGGCGGTGCGCCGGACGGCACGTCGGGCGAGGCCGTTTTGATCACCGCACGCCCAGCACGCCCTTGTTCGCCAATTCGTCCGCGCGTTCGTTGCCCGGATCGCCGTTGTGCCCACGCACCCAGTGCCAGCGTACGTCGTGGGCGGTGGCGAGCTCATCCAGCCGCTGCCAGAGCTCGACGTTCTTCACCGGCTTCTTGTCTGCCGTGCGCCAACCGCGCTGCTTCCAGTTGTGGATCCAGCTGGTGATGCCGTTCTTCACGTACTCGCTGTCGGTATAGACAGCCACCCGGCAGCGCTGCTTGAGCGCCGACAGCGCCTCGATCACCGCGGTCAGCTCCATGCGGTTGTTCGTGGTGCGCGCCTCACCGCCGAACATCTCCTTCTCGTGATCACCCCAACGCAGCAGCGCGCCCCAACCTCCCGGCCCCGGGTTGCCCTTGCAGGCGCCATCGGTGTACACGACCACGGTGTCGCTCATCGCGCGCCTCTCAGTCGACCTCGGTGGTCTCGCCACGGCGGTGTACCGCCACCGCCGGCGCGGGCTGCGGCTTGAGCTTCTCCCGACGCGCCAGGCCGACCAATCGCATGCCGCGCACGCGCTTGACGGCCATCAGGAAGTAAACCGCCCCGAGCACCGGCCACCAACGCTCCCCGGTGCTTTCGACCCACGCCCAACGATCAAGCCAGGCTTGCGAACGCACTGGCGCGCGCCAGCAACCGAAGCGTCCTACCTCGACCTCGAAACTCAGCAGTCGAAGCCAGTCGCGCAGCCGCCAGTAGCCGATGAACTCGCCCGCATGCGGCAGGAAGCGCGGCCGCTGGGAGACCCCCAGGCGTTGCCGCATCGCGCCCAGGCGCTGGCGCAGCCCCCACAGACTGGCCGGATTGAAGCCGACGATCACCACGCGGCCTTCGGGCACCAGCACGCGCTCGACTTCGCGCAACGTCTCGTGCGGGTCCCGGGCCAGTTCCAGCCCGTGCGGCAGCACCAGCAGATCGATGCTCTGGCTGGGGAACGGCAGCGCATCGAAATCGCAATGCAGCGCCACCGGCAGGTTGGGCGACTGCGTGGTGATCGGCTCCAGCGGCGCCGGCAGTTCGACCCGCTGCGGAACGATGAGCGAATCCTGCGCCACCCAGCGATGCGGCATGCGGTTGGCGCGCAGCGCGTCGAGTTGCGGCAGACCTAACTGCAGGGCATGGAAACCGAAAACGTCGGCCACAGCATGGTCGATGCGAGCCTGCTCCCAGTCGAGCAGGTAGCGCCCCGGCGGACTGAGCAGCCAGGTTGCGAACTCTATAATCGCGTCGTTTCGCGTCGTCATCCGTGATGGCGCCTCGCCGCGACGGCATCGCGCCGTCGCACTCGCCGCCCGCCGTGTGTGGACCCTGCGTCCGTCCGTGGGCATTGTTGTGACTGAGGGCATTCTAGTTTCCCCGCTCTCGGGTGCGGCGGTCGACGTGGAGCAGCTTGTCGACGAGCTGATCCGCCGCGACGCGCTGCAGAGACTCGAAGCGGTGCGAACGGCGTGAATTCGGTAACGGGCACAGTGGCGTGATGACCGGACAATGCCGCGAACCGGCGCTACCTCGAGCGCCGTGGGACGCCAGCGCTCGCTGCATGAGCACCGCACACGCATCGCCTGTGACCGCAACGATCCATCATCGATTGGCACGCCCCTTGCTCGCCATGCGAGCGTCGTTGGCGCTCGTGGTGACCGCTCTGGCGTGCGGCTGCGCGGTGACACCACCGCCGGCGCAGGACGCCGTGGTCCGGGACGAGCAAAGGACCTCGGCCGCGCCGCCCGTGGCCGCGAGCGCGCCGACCGCGCCCGCATCCGCAGTGGCTGCCGCGGAGGCTGCGTCGGCCGTCGCGGCAGCCGCATCTGCGCCCGCCGACGCCGCATCGGCGCCGGACGAAGCGACCACGACCGCACCGACCGAGGCAGCCGACCCGTTGCGCCCCGAAACGCGCGTCGACTTCGACGACCCGAGTGCGCGCACCGACCTGTGGTCGCGCCTGCGCGAAGGCTTTTCGATGCCGACGATGAGCAATGCCCGCGTGCGCAAGTGGGAGCAGTACTACGCCGAGCGTCCCGACTATGTGGCCCGCATGACCGAACGCGGCGGCCGCTATCTGTTCCACGTGGTGGAGGAACTCGAGAAGCGCAACATGCCGCTCGATCTGGCGCTGCTGCCGTTCGTCGAGAGCGCGTTCAACCCACAGGCAATGTCGGTGGCGCGCGCCGCCGGCATGTGGCAGTTCATGCCCTCGACCGGGCGTCTGTACTCGCTCAAGCAGAACGCGTTCCGCGACGATCGGCGCGACGTGCTGGCATCGACACGCGCGGCACTCGACTACCTCGAGCGGCTCGGCGAGATGTTCGACGGCGATTGGCAGCTCGCCCTGGCCGCGTACAACTGGGGCGAGGGCAACGTCAAGCGGGCACTGCAGCGCAAGCGCATGCACAACGCGCCCAGCGTGTACGAGAGCCTGCGCGGCATGCCGGTCGAGACGCGCGACTACGTCCCCAAGCTGCAGGCGGTGAAGAACATCGTCCTGACGCCCGAGGCGTTCGGCCTGTCGCTGCCGCCGCTGGAAAACCACCCCTACTTTCTCAGCGTGGCGATCGAGCGCGACATCGACGTCGAACTGGCAGCCAAGCTGGCCGGGATCGACCTCGAGGAATTCCAGCAGCTCAATCCGCAGATGAACCGGCCGGTGATACTGGCCGCCGGCACGCCGCAAATCCTGTTGCCATACGACGGTGCCAATGCCTTCGTTCGCAACCTGCCGCGCTACGACGGCGCGCTCGCGAGCTGGACCGTGTGGGTCGCGCCGCGCACGCTCAAGCCGTCCGAGGCCGCCGAGATGGTGGGCATGAGCGAGGCGGAGCTGCGCGATGTCAACCACATTCCGCCGTCGATGCTGGTGCGCGCCGGGTCGTCGCTGGTCGTGCCACGTCCGGAGGAGACGCTCACCGACGTGCCCGAGCACCTGGCGGAGAACGGCCATCTGGCGCTCGCTCCCGACACGCGAGGATATCGTCGCGTGACATTCCGGGCACCGCGTCACGGCGACAGCGTCGCCGCGGTGGCCAAGCGCTACCACGTGAGCGCCGAGCACGTCGCGATGTGGAACCACGTCAGCGTCGATGCCACGTTCCGCCGCGGGCAGAACATCGTCGTCATGGTGCCGGCCAAAGCGGTGCCGGGCCGAAAAGTCGCGACGACCGGCGGTCGGCCGGGCAAACGCTGACGCGTGCCTCAGCGTCGATCGCTCAGCGCATGGGCGATCGTCGACAGGTCCACGTACTCCAACTCGCTGCCCACCGGCACGCCGCGCGCGAGGCGCGTGACCTTGACCCCGCGTGAGGCCAACGCCTGCACGATCCATTGCGCGGTCGCTTCGCCCTCGGCGGTGAAACTGGTGGCGACGATCACTTCCTCGAGCGCCGGGTCGCCGGCGCGCTCCAGCAGCGGCTCGATCCCGATGTCGCGCACGCCCACGCCGTCCAACGGACTCAGGCGGCCCATCAGAACGAAATACAGACCGCGAAAGCTTCCTGTGCGCTCGAGCGCCGCCTGATCGGTGGGCGTTTCGACCACGGCCAACAGACGCGTGTCTCGCCGCGGATCGAGACAAATCGGACACACCGCGCTCTCGGTAAAGGTATGGCAGCGCTCGCAATGGCGCACTTGGGCGTCGGCCGCCAGCAGCGCCGCGGCCATGCGACGCGCGCCTTCGCGGTCGTGCTGCAACAAGTGAAAGGCCATCCGCTGCGCCGAGCGCGCGCCTACGCCGGGCAGGCGGCGCAGCGCGTCCAACAGGTCTTGCAGCGCGCGCTCGGTCACACGCCGACGCCGCTCAAAACGGGAATTTCATGCCAGGGATCTGCGGCATGCCGGCAGTGAGCTTGCCCATTTTTTCCTGCGACGTGGCCTCGGCGCGGCGAATCGCATCGTTGAACGCGGCCGCGACCAGATCTTCGAGCATGTCCTTGTCGTCGCCGAACAGCGTGGGATCGATGCTGACCCGCTTGACGTCGTGCCGGCAGGTCATGGTCACCTTGACCAGACCTGCGCCGGCTTCGCCCTCGACTTCGATCGAGGCCAACTCCTCCTGGGCCTTGCGCAGGTTCTCCTGCATCGCCTGCGCCTGCTTCATCAGGCCGGCCAACTGGTTCTTCATCATGGCGAGGGGTTCCTTTGAACGGGCTTGATCGAACCGGGCACGATGCGCGCGGTCTTGAATTGGGACATCAACTCGCGCACCACCGGATCGGCAGTCATCACCTGCTCGGCCCGTTGCTGTGCGTGCGCACGCGCGGCGGCCTCCCGCAGCGCGGGGCTGTCGACCGGGGCGCCTTCTACCAGCTCGAGCTCCACCGGCTCGCCGTGCGTCGCCGAGACGGCGGCCTGCAACTTGTCGCGCAGCGCCGGCGCCCGCAACGACTCGCGCTCCACGCACAGCCGCCACAGTGCACCTCGAGGCCCGGGCGCCGAGGACAGCCATTGGCTCTGCATCGCCAGCTCGCGCACCAGCGCGCTCACCAGGCCGCGCTCGACCATCGCGGCGACCAGCGCCGCCCAATGCTCGCCCAACTCGGTAGGCTGCAGCACCGGCCGCGACGCGCCGGCGATCGGCGTGCGGGGCTCGGCACGCGTTTGCCCCTGCGCAGGTGGACCTTCATCGTCGGGTACCGCGTCGACCCACGGCGGCGGCTCCCCGCCGCGTGCGCCCTTGTGGACGCTGGCCTCGGCTGCCGCCGCAGAAGGCGCCGTCGTCGCGGCGGCCGGGGTGGATCGTGCGCCCGCCGCATCGGGCGGCGCCGCCGGAAACGCCAGGAAGCGCAGCAACACCATCGTCAGCGCGGCGTACTCGTCGTGCAGCAACGCCAGCTCTTCGCGACCATGCAGCGCGATGCTGTACAGCAGCTGCACCTCATCGGCCGGCCATAGGCCGGCCAGGCGAATGGTCTCGGGCGTGTCCGGATCGTCGTCGTCGAGCGCGCCGGGTACCGCTTGCACCAGCGCCATCTGCTGCAGCAGCATGGCGAGCTCCTCCAGTGCCGCGGCGGCCGACAGGCCACGCTCCCTCACCTCGTCGACCGCCGCGACGACGGCACCACCGTCGCGCGCCGCCAGCGACTGCGCGAATGCCGCCGCCACCGAGCGCTCGACGCTGCCGAGCATCGCGCGCACCTGCGCTTCGTCGAGCGTGCCGCCGCCGTAGGCGATCGCCTGGTCGGTCAACGACAGTGCGTCGCGCATCGACCCGCGCGCTGCCCGCGCCAGCAGCCGCAGCGAGCCCGCGTCGTGGGTCACCTTCTCGTCGGCCAGCACACGCGCAAGGTGTTCCTGCACCATCTGCGGCGCCATCGGCCGCAGGTTGAACTGCAGGCAACGACTCAGCACCGTCGGCAGCATCTTGTCAGGGTCCGTGGTCGCCAGCACGAACTTCAGGTAGTCCGGTGGCTCCTCCAGCGTCTTCAGCAGCGCACTGAAAGCGTCCTTCGTCAACTGGTGCGCCTCGTCGATCATGAACACCTTGAAGCGGCCGACGCTCGGCTTGTAGGCGGCGCGCTCGATCAACTCGCGTGCCTCGTCGATGCCGCGGTTCGAGGCCGCGTCGAGCTCGATGTAGTCGATGTAGCGATCGGCGTCGATCTCGACACATGCCTGACATTGCCCGCATGGCTCGGCGGTGACGCCGCCCGCGCCGTCGGGGCCGGTGCAATTCAGGCTCTTGGCCAGGATGCGCGAGACCGTCGTCTTGCCGATGCCGCGCGTGCCGGTGAAGAGGTAGGCGTGGTGCAGCCGTCCGCTGGCCAACGCGTTGGTCAACGCGCGCACGACGTGGTCCTGCCCGACCATCTCGCTGAAGCGGCGCGGCCGGTACTTGCGCGCCAGAACCATCGACCCCATGGCTTCATTCTACGAGGGGCGTTGTGCCGGCCGCCGGCGGCGAATCGCGCTCGCAGCTCGCCGATAATGCGTCGATGAATCCCGTTGCGCCGCGCTCCGGCGGCTCCGCGCTGAGTTATGAGCAGTCCGGCGTCCAGTACGACCTGATCGATCCGCTCAAGGTGCAGGCGCAACGCGCTGCTGCGACGACCGCGTCGCAACTCGGTGCACACGGCTTCGACGAAGTGCCGGGCTCTCGCGGCGAATCGGCCTATGTGGTCGACGTCGGGCCTTTCTACATCGCCACCATCGTCGAATGCCTCGGCTCCAAGGCCCTGGTGGCCGACGAGATGGCAGCCCTGACCGGCAAGAGCTACTACGACGGCATCGCACAAGACACCATCGCGATGGCGGTCAACGACCTGATCACGGTGGGCGCGACACCGCTGGTCATTCAAGCCTACTGGGCGGCCGGCGGTTCCGAATGGTTCGGCGATGCCGCGCGTGCGCAGCAATTGGTGGCCGGCTGGCGCAAGGCCTGCGAGGCCTGCGGTGTCGCATGGGGTGGTGGCGAGACCCCGGCGTTGGCCGGCATCGTCGAAGCCGGGCGCATCGACCTGGCCGCCTCTTGCATGGGTTTGATCAACCCGAAGCAGCGGCTGTCGCTGGGCGATCGCCTTGCGCCGGGCGACGCGATCGTCCTGCTCCACTCCAGCGGCATCCACGCCAACGGACTGAGCCTGGCGCGCAAGCTGGTCGAGCGCCTGCCGCAGGGCTATGCGACCCCCGTGCAGCCGGGGCTCAGCTACGGTGAGGCCCTGCTCGCGCCAACCGTCTTGTACGCCCAGGTCACCGAAGCGCTGTGGCGCGCCGGAGTCGTGCCGCACTACTGCGCCAATATCACTGGTCACGGCTGGCGCAAGCTGTTGCGCCACCCGGCCGCCTTCAGCTACCACATCACGCGGGTGCCCGAAGTGCCAGCGGTGCTGCGCTTCATCCAACAGCATGCAGGCCTCGATGAGCGTCAGGCCTACAGCACGTTCAACATGGGTGCCGGCTTCGCACTGTTCGTCGCTGCAGACGAAGCCGCCCGCACGCTGCAGATCGCCCGGCAGTGCGGCGTCGGTGCCCTGCTGGCGGGGGCGGTCCACGAGGGCCCGAAGCAGCTGACGATCGAGCCGCTGGGGTTGCACTTCGGCGCCGACGACCTCCAGCTGCGCTGAGCTCGGCGCGCGCGGCACCTGTCGCCTACAATCCGGCGCGACGGGCCTCCTCGCATGGAAGCGCGGTCAACCGGGTCAGGTGGGGAACCAAGCAGCCCCAGCCGTTGCAACCAGTGCCGAGGGCAAGGCTCGTCACTTGCCTTCTTTCGTGTATGTGCGCATGGCCGGAGTAACCCTAGGCCAGGGCCTGGTCTGAGGCGCGGATGCAACGATTCGCAACGATCGTAGACCGTGCGGCCCCCGGGGCTGTCAACCGCGCCCACGGGCCGACGTTAAGATGGCGGATTGAGGCACCCGCTCCCTTCGAAGCATCTGCGGCGAAGGCGTCCAGACCAGATGAGGGTCTATGGTCCGAGCGTGATGGCTCCGTCGCGTAGTGTCCGTTCCCTCGACTCAAACCAGGAGTTATTCACATGAAGATGAAGACCACGCTCTCGCTCGTCGCTGCCGCCGCTGTTGCTCTGTTCGCGTCGGGCGCGTTCGCGCAGGACAAGACCCGCGCCGAAGTGAAGGAAGAGACCAAGGCCGCCACCAAGTCCGGCGAAATCGCGACGGGTGAGTCGACCAAGGCCGCCAAGCCCAAGTCGACCAAGGCCCGCACCGACGTCAAGGGCGAGGCCAAGGCTGCCACCAAGTCCGGCGACATCACCACGGGTGAATCGACCAAGGCCGGCAAGCCCAAGTCGACCGCTGCTCGCGCGGACGTCAAGACCGAGACCAAGGCCGCCGTCAAGGCTGGCCAGACGACCGAAGGCGAAGCTCCCGCGAAGAAGTAAGTTTCGAGACGCCCAACACGCGTCATCAAGTCCAAGAGGCCGCCTTCGGGCGGCCTCTTGCATTGGCCTCATGCCAGCCGGCCTGTCGAAGCCGTCACCGCCTGGTTGCGCAGCAGCGACAGTCTCTCTTCGCCAGCGGCGATGCCTCAACGTCGAGACGCTGATCGTTGGCGCGCCACACCGCGGCCTGTGCGCCGCGTCCCAACACGTCCAGCAGCTCGAAGCAGCCCACGCGCGCGCCGGCGCGGTGTTCGAGCTGGCTGGCAGACGCGCTCAGGCCGCGTGGCGGGTAGGCTCACCCGCATTGCCGTCATCGTGCCCGTCGTGCGGTGACTCGCCCTGCGCGGCCAGTTGCAGATCGCGCAGGGTCATGCCCAGGGCGCGCCCGTAGCGCTGCGCCGCCCGCTGCATCGCCGCCGCGACGTGACGCGCCGGCAGGCCGACCGCATCGACCACTTCGTTGGCGCAGCTGGCGGTGGCGCGCAGCATGTCGTCGTCGCTCTCCAGTGCGCGCACCGCGGTGCCGAGGCCGAAGCGGCGAATCATGTGCAGCACCGTGTCGCCAAGTCCCCAATGGCGGGCCACCGCGGCGCCCAGCGCATCGATGCCCACCCCGAGGACCGCCAGTGAAGCCCCCTCCTCGCTCATGCCCGGCTCTTCTGCCCCACCCGGTTCTTCGGGAGCCGCCGGTTGCATCAGGCGCTGGATCTGCGCCGCTTCTTCGGGAAAGTGGTAGCAGGTGACCAGCCGCCCCAGGTTCTGCAGCAACGCCACCAGGTACACGACCTCGGCGTCGTAGCCCGCCGGCCGCAGCAGTTGGGCGATGCGGGCGGCGCGCTGCGCGCGTGCCATGGTGACTTCGAGCTGCGCGGCGGCGCCGCGCGCCAGAGGACCGGGCCATTCGCGCAGCGACAGCGCGGCGCGCCGCACGCCGTCGAGGCCCACCATCGCGATCGCACGCCGGATCGTGAGCACCGGGCCGCTGCCGGCGATCATCGCGCCGCGCACTTCCGCCGTGTTCACTGCACGCAGCAGCTCGAAGCTGAGGGCCGGATCCTGCAGCACGATTTCGGCCAGTTCGGCGGTCCGCTCGCGTTCCATCAACGCCAGGCGCGCCGCCCGCTTCGCCGCCCCCGGCAGCGACGGCAGCGCGCCGATGCTGCGCAAACGATCGATCAGCAGCGGCAGCGGCCCGCCGTCGGCCGCCTCTTCGGCACGGAGCCAACCTTCCAGCGCCCGCGCCAGCGTGCGCGCGCTGTGGTAGCGCTGACGCTGCTGGCGATCGGTCGCGCGGTTCGCGATCGCGCGCAATGCCTCGGGGATCGGTCGCGCCGTGGTCCACGGCAGGCGCACGATCTCGCGCCCCTGTGGCGGCATCAGCGCGATCGCTGCCGCGACGTCCGTCTGCCCCACCGGGTGCCGACCGGCGAGTGCGAAGTGCAACACCAGACCGAACGCCAACACGTCGCGCTCGGCGTCGCGGCGCTGGGCCTGCAAGCCGGTAACGCTGCTGCCGGGGTCGGCGGCCGCGTGGCCGGCCGGCGGAATCTGCAGACCCATCAGGCGTGCGCGGCCACTGGCGTCGACCGCGACCATCGCCGCCTGGATGTCTCGATGCGCCAGTCCGGCTTCGTGCGCGAAGGCCAGCCCGTCGAGCAGCTGCATGCTCCAGCGGGCAACGTCCAGCGCCGGCAACCCCTGCGACGACGTCAACTCAACCAGCGTGCTGGAGTCGCCGCGTTCGTATGCGGCATAGGGCCAGCGGTCGTGCTCGCCCACCGCGAGCGGCGGGGCCAGGCCCGGATGGGTGACGCGCATGGCCATGCGGGCGGTCTGCACGTGGCGTTGCAGATCCGCGCGATCGGCCACCTGCGCACGCGGCATCACCAGCACACGCTCCGCGTCATCCTGGGGGTCGACGGCCAGCCAGACCAGGGTCTGCGCGCTCTTGCCCAGCAGCCTCTGCAGCCGGAAGCGGCCGAACGCCGGCGAAGCCGGCGGCTGCGCGGGCAGTCGGTCTGCGGTGGGAGCGTGGTCGGGCGCGGTCATGGGCGCGAGAGGGAGTAAAGCGGCCGGCGGTCGTTCGCCGATTCAACCCAATGCAGACGCGGCCTGGTCGCCGGATATGGCGGGCAAGCGCCCCGCTAATCGACCTCGGGCTCGAGGGGTGGCAGCTCGTGCAGCTCGCCGTCGCCGCTGATGATCGCGGCATGCACCGGGGCGCCGCTGGCCATCGCCTGCACGGCACGGCGGTAGCGCGCCAGTTGCCGGCGCAAGGCGGGGTCGGTGGCGGCTTCTGACGCCAGCTTGTAGTCCAGCACCCACCAGCTGGCTTGGCCGCCGGACCCGAAGCGCACCAGGCGATCGATGCGCAGCGACTCGCCGTCGCCGACGAGGTCGAACTCGTCGGCACTCCAGCTGAATTGCGCGGGATCGAAGAACCGCCGCAGTGCGGGCGCATCACGAATCGTGCGCACGTACGCAGCCACGGTGTCGGCTGCCGAGGTTGGCAAGTCGAATTCGGTTGCTGCGGCGCCCGCCAGTGCCGGCACATCCGCTGGCGACGACGCCGCCGTGAGCCATTGCAGCGCGCGGTGCACCGCGCGGCCGAGCTGCGCGGCAGCGGACGGCACCGCGTCGGCCTCTGGCCCGACGGCGGCCGGGCGCAGTTGCGACGGCCTCGGCAACTCCGTCACCGACACCGTGGCGGTCGTCGCTGGCGGGGCTGACGCCGTACCATGTTGTCCCAGCGACCAGCCCACCCCGCTGCCCGCGGTCCGCGCCCACCAGCTGCCGCCGGCATCGTCGCTGCGCGGCGTGCGGCTGAACACGAGCAGGTCCTCGGCGCGCGTCATTGCGACGTACAGCGCGTTCAGTTCTTCGCGGCGCGCGGCGGCCTGCTCCTGCGCCTGCAGCCCGGCCAGCGAGGCGCATGGCGCCGCCAGATCGGCCACGAAGGCCACGCGACCTGGTGCGTCGCGCTCGACGGGCCAATCGATCAGCACGCCCGGCTTGGCCTCGCGCGGTTCTTGCGGATCGGCATCCACCACCCAGACGCACCGCGCCTCCAGTCCCTTCACGCCGTGCACGGTCAGCAACTGCACCGCATCGGCGCGTGCCGGCGCGCGCACGGAAAGCGCCCGCTGCCGCAACGCACGCACGAAGTTGTAGATGCTGGCATGACGACCGCCGTCGAGCGACAGCGACAACGCCAGCAGCGCATTGACGGAGGCCAGCGCCGCTGCGCGTCGCTCGGCGGGCACGGCAGCGGCCAGGCGCGGGATCAGCTCGCTCTCGTCGACGATGCGATCGAGCAGGTCGTGCGGTGGCAATCGCTGCGCCTCGTCGGACCAGCGGGCCAGCAGCTCGCGCGCCCGTGCGAGCGCCGGCGGCGCGTCGGACCAGTCCCGCAAGGCACGCCACCACGCCGTGGCGCTGCCGGTGTCGGCGCGCAGGGCCAACGCCAGCAACTGGTCGTCGCCGGCGCCGAACAGGGGGCTCTTCAGCGCCTGCGCCAGCGACAAGTCATGGCTGGGCGATGCCAGCACATCGAGCACGGCCACAAGGTCCTTCACCTCGATCAGCGAGCCCAGGCGCACCTCTTCGGTCGCCACGCACGTCACGTGCAGCGCCTGCAGCTCCTGCGCCACGAGCGCCAGCATCGCGTGGCGTCGCGCCAGCACCATGATCTGCCCCGGCTCGACGTGTTCCTGCCGAATCAACTGCCAGACGCCGAGTGCGACGCGGCGCGCCTCCTGCAGCGCGCGCGGCTCCTTGGCATCGTGGCGCGGAACGGTCAACGAGTCGCGCCAGCCGGCTTCGCGCAGTGCCTTGGGCGTGTCCTGCGATGGCGGATCCTCGACATGCCGCACTGCACCGGGCGGATCGGTGACGCGGTCGGTGCTGTGCGCGACGAAGTCCTCACAGTCGCCGTTGGCCAGCGCCTGCTCGAACGTGGCGTTGACCGCGTCGATCACGGCGGTGGCGTTGCGCCGCGTGTGGTTGCACATCAGATCGTGTCCGTCCAGGCCATCGACGACGAAGCGACGCGCGTCCGCAAACACGCGCGGCTCGGCGCCGCGAAACCGGTAGATGCTCTGCTTCGGGTCGCCGACGATGAACACCGACATCGGCCGCTGACCGCTAAAGCCGCCGCCGGCGCCGGCGTACGAGCTCAGCCAGCTCTGCAGGGCGTGCCACTGCAGGTTGCTGGTGTCCTGGAACTCGTCGATCAGCACGTGGCGCAGCCGCGCATCGAGGCGCTGTTGCACCCAGCCCGAAGTGACCGGGTCGGACAGCAGCGCCAGCGCACCGCGCTCCAGGTCCTGCATGTCCATCAACGCGCGCTCGCGCTTCAGCGCATGCCAGCAGCGCAGCAGCACGCGGCTCAGGCGAACCATGCGTCGATGGTCTTCGTGCGCGTCCTGCTGCGCGATCTGCCGTTCAAGCTCGAGCAGCGCCTCGACCGCGGCGGTCACGGCGGCGCCGCCACCCAGCTTGCGCGGCGGACCGTCCTTGCGGAAGAGCGCGTTGCGCGCGGTCTCCAATGCGGCCGGCGCGTCGAGCGCGAGCGCCGCGGACAGACCCTCGGCAGCCTTGCGCTCGCTGGCGCCGCGCTGGGCCTGCAGCGCATCGACCGCGCACC
>DATIFD010000354.1:0-14140 GCA_035455385.1 Burkholderiaceae bacterium | reverse complement strand
CGGCAGCACGATCAAGACCGTGATGGAGGACGTCGCCGACAACCTGTTCAACAAGGATCCGTACTACCAGCAGGGCGGCGACATGGTGCGCGTCGGCGGCATGACCTATGCCATCGCGCCGAATGCGGCGATGGGCTCGCGCATCAGCGACATGCGCCTGGACGGCAAGGCGATCGACGCGACGAAGACCTACAAGGTGGCCGGCTGGGCACCGGTGGCCGAGGAGGCGCGCAGCGCGGGCAACAAGCCGGTGTGGGACGTCGTCGAGGCCTGGCTCAAGCAGCAAGGTGGGCGCATCAAGCCGCGGCGCATCAACACGCCGAAGCTGGTGGGCGTGGCCGGCAACAGCGGCCTCGCAGAGGGCGAGAGGTGAGCCGCAGAGGTTTTGCGCACGGCTTTCGCGCGACGTTGCTGGGCTGCACCCTCGCCGGCCCCGTTGGGGCGGCCGATGCCGACCGTGCGCTGGAGATCGTGCAGGGCAAGTGCTTCGTCTGCCACGGTGCCGACGGCGAGAGCTCGAGCCCGGTGTTCCCGCGCCTGGCGGGCCAGCATGCCGGGTACATCGCGCGGCAGCTGGCCGACTATCGGTCCGGGCGGCGCAAGAGCGACACCATGCGCCCGATGGTCGACGACCTGACGCCGGAGGACTTTGCCGCGCTGGGGCGCTACTTCGAGTCGCGGCCGCCGCATGCGCACCCGGTGGCCGATGCCGACCTGGCGCAGGTCGGCCGGTTCATCTACGTGCGCGGCAATCCGTACTCGGGGGTGCCGCCGTGCGCGGGCTGTCACGGCCCCAAAGCCCACGGCACCGAGCAGCTGCCGCGGCTGGCCGGCCAGCATGCGACGTACGTCGAGAACCAGCTGAAGAAGTTCAACACCCGCGAGCGCACCAACGACAACGCGGTCATGCACAGCGTGGCGAGCCAGCTCACCGAACTCGAGACGAAGGCGGTCTCAGCTTACGTCGCGGGGTTGAAGTAGCGCGTCGACGTTGGGCGCGGACGCGCCACGCATCCAAGCAGACTCCGCGCGTCCGGCTTTGGCTGCGGCGCCACATCGCTGCGCGATGTGAGCCTTCGCCGAAGCGCAATGCGCTTTGCCGGTCCGCTGGTGTCGCCCCCTTGAGGGGGAGGCGGCCGCCAGGCCGCTTCGGGGGTGGGCTGTCAAGTGGCCAGCATGTCGGCCCAGATGTTCTGCGCCCACGACAACGCGTTGCGGCCTTCCACCTGATTGGCCGCCGCCGACAAGCCGCCGGAGCCCGGCACGGCCTTGAAGGTCTTCTCCGCCGCGTTGTACTGGTGCACCGAGGCCACGTGGATCACGTCGCGCGCGGTGACGAAGCTGTAGCAGGTGTTCACCACCACCGGCGTTTGATTCACCGCTTCGCCCTTGAGCAGCTGGATGACCGCCGCTGCCGCCACCTTGGCCTGCTGGTTGGCCATGTGGCCCGACTTGGGCATCGCCGGCGCCGGGAACGTCGCATCGCCGAGCAC
Source organism: Burkholderiaceae bacterium (assembly GCA_035455385.1). Lineage (GTDB taxonomy): Bacteria > Pseudomonadota > Gammaproteobacteria > Burkholderiales > Burkholderiaceae_C > JAEUPI01. The sequence continues at coordinate 12,647 of DATIFD010000354.1, read as the reverse complement.
GTGCACGCCGGGCACCGCGGTGGATTCCATGGTCAGCCAGTTGACAGCGGCCCAGTGGTTGTTCACGTTGAGCAGCCCGGCCGTGCGCGCGATGTCGCCAGCGCGCTGCGGCGGCACCACGTTGATCACGTCGGCCTTGACGTCGTCGAGCTCGAGCTTGGCCGTGCTGGTGGCCACGTCGACGCCCTTCAGCTCGTTGTTGGGCCGGTATTCGATGATGCCCTTGTAGTGGTCGGCGAAGGCCTTCTCGAACAGCGCCTTCTTCGACGTGATCTCCGGGTTGCCGTCGAGCACCAGGACCTTGGACTTCGGCTTGACCTGCTTGAAGTAGCTCGCCACCATGCAGGCCCGCTCATAGGGCCCCGGCGGGCAGCGATACGGCGCCTTCGGAATCGTCAGCGCGTAGACGCCGCCGTCGCGCATGGCCTCGAGCTGCAGGCGCAGCGCGGCGGTCTGCGGACCCGCCTTCCAGCTGTGCAGGAACTTCTCCTGCGCGGCCGGCGTCTCGAGGCCGGCCACCTGGTCGATCATGAAGTCGATGCCGGGTGAGACGATCACGCGGTCGTACGGCAGCTTGCGGCCATTGGCCAGGCGCACCTCCTTGGCCTGCGGATCGATCGCGGTCACCTCGCCCTGGATGCGCTTGACGCCGATCGCCTCGAGACCGCCGTAGCCGACCGTGATGTCGCTCATCTGCCTGTAGCCGCCGAGCACGAGGTTGGAGATCGGGCACGAGACGAACTGCGCGTTGCGATCGACCAGCGTGACGTCGATGTTGCCGCCCCACATGCGCAGGTAGCGCGCTGCGGTGGCGCCGCCGAAGCCGCCGCCGACGACGACCACGCGGCCGATCGGCGGGCCGCCCATGCTGGCGCAGCCGACGAACGGCACGCTCGCGACGGCAGCCAGGCCGGTGCCGATCCAGCGGCGGCGCGAGAAACCGGTGTACTGTGTCATGGTCGTGCTCCTCACTGCTTCGCCGGCTGCGCAGCGAAGAAGGCTGCGACGAGCTTGATCTGTTCGTCGGTGTAGCCCTTGGCGATCTGGTGCATGATCGTCGCGGGCTGCGCGCCGCTCTTGAAGTCGTTGATCGCCGCGACGATCTTCTCGGCAGACACACCGGCCAGCGGCTTGACCGTGTCGCCTCGCGCGTGGCCGTTGGTGCCGTGGCAGTTGGCACAGGTGGCCGCCAGGTTGCGGCCGAGGTTGGCGTCCTGCGCGTGCGCCGCGTGGACCGCGATGCCCATCATCGCGGCGGTGGCCCACAGGGATCTGTTCATGGCGTGCTCCTCTGTCTTCTCGTGGTGACGGCGGTACCCGTGTGGCCCGGGCCCCGCGCGGGTCGGCGATTCTGCGTCGCAAGGCATGGCGCCAAGCGCACCCTGCCTGCGGTGAAAACCCTACGGATCCGCCGTCGGCGGCCGCCGCGGCCACCGGTCGTCGGGCTCGAAGCGGCGAGCATGGTGCGCGGCCGTCAGAACTCGATCTTGTCGGCGATCGCCTTGAGCCCCGCGTTGGCGCACTGCTCGTCGGCATCGCCGCCGGGCGCGCCCGACACACCGATGGCGCCCAGGGTCTGGCCGCCGGCCTCGATGACCAGGCCGCCGCCGGCGGCGAACACGCGCGGCAGCGCGCGCACGCCGCTCATCGGCTTGCCAGCTTGCGTGTCGCTTGCGAGCGCCGAGGTGGGGATGCGGAAGCTCGCGGCGGTCCAGGCCTTGTTCATCGCACCGTCGATCGTGTGCGCACCGGCATAGCGGTCGCGCAGCAGCGCCTGCACCAGACCGGCACGGTCGACCACCGCCACCGCCGCCTGCCAACCGTTCTTGCGGCACTGCTCGAGCGCTGCGCGGGCCGCCAGCAGCGCGGTCTCGGGTGTCAGCGAGCGGGTGTCGAAGGTTGCACTCTGCGCGAAGGACGGCTGGGTACCCAGCACGAATGCCAGCGTCAACGCTGCGACCCGCGCCACGTGCGGTGTCCGGTTCATCGGCGATCTCCTGTGGAGTGGTCTTGCGGAACCGATCGGCACGCCTCCACACGGCAGGAGGCGCCGAATCAACGCGAGGCTAGGCAAATCCTTGCCGAGCGAAGCTGAGGAAGATCAAGCTTCGCGCGATGCCCGTCCCGTTCACGGCCGGGCCTCCATGCCCGGCCGCTTGGCTGCGGCCGGCCCTGCGGGCCTTCACATCGCTGACGCGATGTGAGCCTGCGCCGCAGCGCGCTCGACGCGCGCTGTCGGCAGGCGCTCGCCAGCACGCAGGTGCTGGCTCACGTCCGGGCTCACCCCCTGTCGCAGGCGATCGAGGCGGTGGCTACCAGGTCGTCGAACAGCGCCATCGACGCGCGGCCGGGCAACGAAAAGGGGTCGAGCGTGGCGCTGGCCGAGTACTTCAGCAGCAGCGCCGGGTTGAGCCCCGCCATCTGCACCTGGCCCATCGCCCAGCTGGCGAAGCGGCGCTCGGCGATCTCCTCGTACGACAGCAGCTCGACGTCGGTGTGGCGCGCGTCCTGCACGATGCGCTGGTACAACTGGTTCACCGCCGGGCGGCCGCCCTCGAGTGCCTGCAGGAAGATGCGATCGGCGAAGCACAGCACGCCGGTGATGCCGTGCTTCGGGTTGTTGGTGCGGCACTGGCGCAGCAGCGCGTGCAGCTCCTCGGCATCGACCGCCGGCACCGCGCGGCTGGCATACATCAATCGGACCAGCATCGGGCCCTCCGTCTCAGGTGTCACTCTTCTTGGGCAGCAGCGACAGGAACTCGCGGCGCAGGTTGGCGTCCTTCAAGAACGCGCCGCGCATCACGCTGTTGGTCATCGCCGAGTCGTCGTCCTTGACGCCGCGCCAGTGCATGCAGAAGTGATCGGCCTCCATCACGATGGCCAGGCCGTCGGGCCGCACGCGCTCCTGCAGCGCGTCGGCCAGCATCACCACCGCTTCTTCCTGGATCTGCGGCCGCGTCATCACCCAATCGCACAGTCGCGCGTACTTCGACAGGCCGATCAGGTTGGAGTGCTCGTTGGGCAGGATGCCAATCCACACCCGCCCGAGAATCGGGCACAGGTGGTGCGAGCAGGCGCTGCGCACGCTGATCGGCCCGACGATCATCAGCTCGTTCAGGCGCGACGCGTTGGGGAACTCGGTGACCTTCGGCGCTGCCACGTAGCGGCCGCTGAAGACCTCGTCGATGAACATGCGCGCCACGCGTTCCGCGGTGCCCTGGGTGTTGTGGTCACTGTCGGTGTCGATCACCAGCGCCTGCAGCACCTCGTGCATCTTGGCCTGCACCTCGGCCTTCAGCTCGTCGAGCTCGCCGGGCCGCACGAAGGCCGAGATGTTGTCATTGGCGTGGTAGCGGCAATCGGCGCTGACCAGGCGGTAGCGGATGCGCTGCGATGCCGGCAGCTTGGCGAGGTCGTCCTCGCCCGGCAGGATGCGCGTGACGGTGCTTTGCAGTGGGGGCATGGTTGGGGTCGCTCGTGCGGCCGGTCGGGGCCACATTGTCTCAGCCGCGCCGAGCCCGTGCAGCTGCGGTGCCCTTGGCCCTAGACTGGGTTTGTGACCACTTCCGTACCGCTCGCGCGCCTGCTCGATCGCACCGCCGACGCGGTGGCCGCCGTGCGCGCCGGCCGTTCGTTGACCGATGCGCTGGATGCGCTCGACCCCGAGCTGCGGCCGGGCGTGCTGGCGCTGGCCAGCGACGCGATGCGGCGTCTGGGCACTGCGCTGGCGCTGCGCCAGCGGCTGGCGCCGCGCACGCCGCCGCCGCGGGTGGACGCGTTGCTGCTCAGTGCGCTGGCGCTGCTGCTGCCGCGCGACGGCGGCACGCCGCCGTACGCGGACCACACGCTGGTCGACCAGGCGGTGACCGCCGCGCGGCACCGCACCCCGGCGGCGGCCGCATTCGTCAACGCGGTGCTGCGCCGCTTCGTGCGCGAACGGCGCACGCTGCTCGAGCCCGTGCTGCACGACGGCGTGGCGGCATTCAACCACCCGCTGTGGTGGATCGAGCGCGTCCGACAGGATTGGCCGGGGCAGTGGCGCGAACTGCTCGCCGCCGACAACCAACCGCCACCGATGGTGCTGCGGGTCAACGCGCGGCGAGCCACCGCGCCGGAATACGCGCAGCGCCTGGCGGACCACGGGAAGCCGGCGCAGGTGGTGGGGCCGCACGCAGTGTGGCTGCCGGTGCCGTGCGCTGTGAACCAGTTGCCCGGCTTCGCCGAAGGCGACGTCTCGGTGCAGGACCTGTCGGCACAACGCGCGGCGCCGCTGCTGCTCGATCCTGCGCTGCCGGCCGGCGCACGCGTGCTCGACGCCTGCGCCGCACCCGGCGGCAAGACCGCGCACCTGCTGGAGCTGGCCGATCTGGAAGTCACCGCGCTCGACGTCGATGCGACGCGCCTGCAGCGCGTGCAGCAGAACCTGCAGCGACTGCACCTGCAGGCGCGCCTCGAGTGCGCCGATGCCCGTGCCACGCAGCGCTGGTGGGACGGCCGGCCGTTCGACGCCGTGCTGCTCGACGCACCGTGCAGCGCATCGGGCGTCGTGCGGCGCCATCCCGACGTGCGCTGGCTGCGCCGTGCGCAGGACGTGCCGGCACTGGCACGCACGCAGGCCGAACTGCTCGATGCGCTGTGGCCCACGGTCGCGCCCGGCGGCGTGTTGCTGTACGTGACGTGCTCGATCTTTCGTGTCGAAGGCGAGCAGCAGATCGACGCTTTTTTGCAACGCCAACGCACGGCCGGCGCGGCGCACGACGCTCGGGCTCCCGGCCACCTGCTGCCGCTGCCGGACAATGACTCCGACCGATCCGCGCCGTCGGCCCCAGTGGGCGACGGGTTCTTCTACGCCCTCATTCGCAAGTCCTCGTCGTAAGACCCGCCACCCATGCGCCGCGCGACGACCGCAAGTCACACACCGCGCGCGGCCTGGCTGGCGCCGGCGGCCACCGCGCGCGGCGCGCTGGTGCGCTGGTTGGCCTGGACCCTCGCGGCGCTGTGCGTCGCGGCTGCGTCGGCCGTCGCGCAGAACGCCCGGGCGCAGGGCGTCGAGCTGGCCACGCTGGAACTGCGTCCCGAGGATGGCGCTCTGACGCTGGAGTTCAATGCGCGGCTGACGCTGTCGCGCGGTGTCGAGGATGCGCTGCGGCGCGGCGTGCCGATGTACTTCGACGTGGAGGCCGTCCTGTTCCGGTCGCGCTGGTACTGGCGCGACGAGCGCGTGTCGCAGGTGTCGCGCAGCTACCGGCTGTCGTACCAGCCGCTGACCGGCAACTGGCGCGTCGGCCTGGGTGCGCTCGGCCAGAACTTCCCGACGCTGTCGGAGGCGATCGCCGTCATCTCGCGCCTCAGCGGCTGGCACCTGGCCGAGGCGTCGCAACTCGAAAGCGGCCAGCGCTACTACGTGGAGTTCCGCTATCGGCTCGACGCGTCGCAACTGCCGCAACCGCTTCAGATCGGACTGGGCAACGAGTGGTCGCTCGGCATCGCGCGCGTGCTCAAGATCGACGAGGCGCTGATCGACGCGGTGAAGCGATGAGCACCGCACGGCCGCTCCCACGGTGCTTGCCGGCTCGCGGCGGGCGCTGCGGCCACGCCTGGGGGACCTCATGAGCAAGTCGATGCGCTGGGCGCTGCTGGTGTCGACGCTCGTGATGATCGGCGCGGCGCTGGTGGTGGCCTTCATGCTGTCGATGACCAGCGAACGCGACCTGTTCGAGCGCAACTTCGTCTGGCTGTTCTGGGTCAACCTGTTCGTCGCGGCCGCGCTGCTGCTGGTGATCGCGATCGCCGCCACGCGGTTGATGGTGCGGCTGCGCAGCGGCAAGTTCGGCAGCCGGCTGCTGATCAAGCTGGCCGGCATCTTCGCGTTCGTCGGGGTCGTGCCCGGCGTGCTGATCTATACCGTGTCGGTGCAGTTCGTCTCGCGCAGCATCGAGACGTGGTTCGACGCCCAGGTCGCCGGCGCGCTCGACGCCGGCCTGGCGCTGGGCCGCGGCACCCTCGATGCGCTCGGCGCCGACCTGGTGTCCAAGACCCGATTGACCGCGGAGCGCCTGGCCGACAGCCAGGCGGTCGGCCCGCTGACGCTGGAACGCGTGCGCGAACAGCTCAACGCGCGCGAGGTGCTGCTGCTCGGCGCCAACGGCCAGGTGCTGGCCAGCGCAAGCTCGCAGGCCGGTGCGATCTCGCCGCAGCGGCCCGCGCCGCTGCTGTGGCGCCAGGCCCGCCTGGCCGGCGCGGCCAGTCAGTTCGAAGGGCTCGACGACGAGCCGGAGCCCGGTGGCGCGCGCCCGGTCGTGCGCGTGCGTGCGCTGGCGCTGGTACCGAGCAACACCATCAGCCTGGTCTCGGGCGAGGAACGGTTCCTGTACGTCACGCAGACCGTGGCGCCGCAGCTGGTGAGCAACGCGCTGGCGGTGCAGGGGGCGTACCGCGAATACCAGCGCCGCGCGATCGCGCAGGAGGGGCTGCGCCGCATGTACATCGGCACGCTGACGCTGGCGTTGGTGCTGGCGGTGTTCGGCGCCGTGCTGGTGGCGGCGATCCTCGGCAACCAGATCGCGCGGCCGCTGCTGGTGCTGGCCGATGGCGTGCGCGAGGTCGCCGAGGGCGATCTGAAGGCCAAGCCGGTGTTTGCCTCGCGCGACGAGCTCGGCGGCCTGACGCGCGCATTCGCGCGCATGACCGAGCAGCTCGCCGAAGCGCGCGAGCAGGTGACGCGCGGCGTGGCCCAGCTCGAAGGCGCGCGCACGCGGCTGCAGACGATCCTCGACTCGCTGAGCGCGGGCGTCATCGTGTTCGACCACCAGCGCGGCATCGACACCGTGAACCCGGGCGCCACGCGCATCCTGCGCCAGCCGCTGTCGGCCTTCGTCGGCAGGCCGCTGGAGCAGGTGCCGGGGCTGTCGGAGTTCGCACGCAAGGTGTGGGAGCGCTTCGAGCTGCACCGCGCCAGCCCCGAGGCGGGCGAGCGCGACCATTGGCAGGACGCCTTCGAGTTGCGGGTGGACGAGCAGACGACGCTGAATCTGCTGGTGCGCGGCGCCGCGCTGCCCAGCGAGGCCCGGCTGATGGTGTTCGACGACATCACCGAGGTGGTGTCGGCGCAGCGCTCGATCGCGTGGGCCGAGGTGGCGCGGCGCCTGGCGCACGAGATCAAGAATCCGCTGATGCCGATCCAGCTGTCGGCCGAGCGCCTGCAGCATCGGCTGCAGCCGATGCTGGCCGGCAGCGAGCGCGCGCTGCTCGACCGCTCGGTGGGCACCATCGTCAGCCAGGTGCAGGCGATGAAGCAGCTGGTGGACGAGTTTCGCGACTACGCGCGGCTGCCCGCTGCGAAGCTGGCGCCGCTGGACCTGAACACCGTGGTGCTGGAGGTGCTGGCGCTGTACGGCCAGGCGCAGGAGCAAGGCCGCGTGGTCGCGCAACTGGGCAGCGACCTGCCGCCGATCATGGGCGACGCCACGCAGCTGCGACAGGTGATCCACAACTTGGTGCAAAACGGTCTCGACGCCGTGGCCGAGCGGCCCGACGGGCGCGTGTGGGTGCGCACCGAGTTTGCCCACGGCCACGACGACGACGCGCGCGCCGTGCGTCTTTCCGTCACCGACAACGGGCCGGGCTTTGCCGACAAGGTGCTGCGCCGCGCATTCGAGCCCTATGTGACCACCAAGCCCAAAGGCACCGGTCTCGGCCTGGCGGTGGTGCGCAAGATCGCCGACGAGCACGGTGCGCGGGTGCGCCTGGGCAACCTGCGCCAGGGCGCCGATGCGCAGTCGGGCGTCGCAGGCGCCCAAGTTTCGTTATCATTTTCACGCCTGAGTCCCATTCCGACGTCCGCAGCGGGGGCGCAGGCAACCCAAGACGCAGGCGGAGCGGCAACGCAGGTGCACTGAAAGCATCGATGGCAACGATTCTGGTGGTCGACGACGAGCTGGGCATTCGCGGCTTGTTGTCAGACATCCTCTCCGACGAGGGCCACACGGTCGAGCTCGCCGAAAATGCCGCCGAGGCGCGCGCGATCCGCGAGCGCATGCGTCCGGACCTCGTGCTGCTCGACATCTGGATGCCCGATGTCGACGGCATCACACTGCTCAAGGAGTGGGGCGCAGCGGGTCTGCTGACGATGCCGGTCATCATGATGAGCGGCCACGGCACGATCGACACCGCGGTCGAGGCCACCAAGTTCGGCGCCTCGGCGTTCCTGGAGAAGCCGGTCACGCTGCAGAAGCTGTTGCGCGCGGTGGAACAGTCGTTGACCAAGCCCGCCCCTCGAGCTGCAGCACCGGGCGGAAACGGGGCCACCGTCTATCGCATGGATGCGGCGCTGCTGCACGACGCACCGATGCCCGGCGCCGGCGTGGCGCCGATGCTGGCGCCGCTGCCCGTGGGCCCGCAGGCCGAGCAGTCGTTCGACCTCGACCGTCCGCTGCGCGAAGCGCGCGACTCCTTCGAGAAGAGCTACTTCGAGTTCCATCTCGCGAAGGAAAACGGCTCGATGACGCGGGTGGCCGAGAAGACCGGCCTGGAGCGCACGCACCTTTACCGCAAGCTCAAGCAGCTCGGCGTCGACCTGTCCCGCAACAAGCGCGGCTCGACGGTCTGACGAAGTCGCGCCGCTATAATCGCGCTCCCTCGCGCAGCCGCTTTCGCCGGCAGCGCCAGGGTTTCAACCCAGGCCTGGTAGCTCAGTTGGTAGAGCAGCGGACTGAAAATCCGCGTGTCGGTGGTTCGATTCCGCCCCAGGCCACCAAACAGCGTTTCAGGGATCCAAAGAAGCCCCAGAACGTCGCGAAAGCCCTAGAGAATCAACGCGCTCTAGGCTTTGGCAGTAACTCGACTGATAGAGGGGCCGAAGTGCCATGTCGCCGGTCCCGGCGGGCACGCCCCGCTCGGTGCGCCGCCGCACAGACGGCAGCTCGTGCAAGGCCCAGTCTTCGCCGGGGCCACAGCTTGCGCATCTCGCGCAGGGGTCTGGCAGCGACCTTTTCTTGCTTTACCGAAGGAATCCACCTGAACTGGGACCTGATTCAAGGGCACTGGGAGCAAGCCGCGCGCAGGGCCAAGGAGCAATGGGGCAAGCTCACTGACGATGACATCGACGTCGTCGCGGGCCGTCGCGGCAAGCTCGTCGGCAAGATCCAGGAGCGCTACGGCGTGGCCAAGGATGAAGCCGAAAAGCAGCTCTCCGAATGGCAGCGCAAGGCGACTGGTGCATGGTTCACCAGGGACGAAGACCGTCCTTGATCGCGAACCCTTTCGGGCCACCCTCAGTCAGTCCCAGCGTGCAGACGTTCTTTGCCCACGCCCTCACACGGATTGTCTTTGCCCCGGCACAAACGATGGTGTCCGAGGCCTGCGGTGACCAGGACGGCAGAGCAAACGGTCCTGTCCTGCCGACCGCGTCCGTAAGGCGTCGCCGCCGATCGGCGTAAACAGGTCGGCGTGGGCTCTCACGGCAACGCAGCCGCGCTCAAGTTCAGCGGCGCCGATGTCGGCTCGGCCTGTGTCTTCGATGCGAGCCGTGTGATATCACCCTCGGCTGGTTCGGAGAAGAACGCATAGCCCGTTTGCTCCCGCTTGGCGCAGTACATGGCGGTGTCTGCGTGCTTGAGCAGCACAGTGCCGGTGTTCCCACCGGCAGGACATGTCACGATACCGATGCTGGGACGCACGATCAGCGCACTTTCGCCGATCTGCATGGGCGCCGACACGGTGTCGAACAACTTGCAGGCCAGATGCGTCAGCTGCTCCCGGTTCAGCAGATCGGCCAACACGCAAGCGAACTCGTCGCCTCCCAGACGGCACACCGCGTCCTGTTGGCGCAGCGCCGCGCGCAGACGCGACGCGACGATCTTGAGCAGCTGGTCGCCGGTGTCGTGGCCGTGCCGATCGTTGATCGCCTTCAGGCCATCCAGGTCGACGTACAACACCGCAAGGCCTGGATGCGCGGGCTCAATCCGGGCCAACGCCCGATCGAGACACTCGCCAAAGTAGCGCCGATTCGGCAATCCGGTCAGACTGTCGTGCAACGCGAGGTGGCGTGCACGCCGCTCACCGTCGCGTGTGCCGGTGAGTTCGACCCGGGATCGCGCGAGTGCGGCTCGCACATCGACCAGCTCGCGTTCGATGCGTTTGCATCGCCCCAGTTCTTCCGTCAGTGACGCTTGAAGCGCGCTGAGCTCGTCCGCGCACTCGAGCACATCGGCCTGTCCGCGGTCCGAGGAAGCAACCCCAGGCGACGCACCATCGGCGTCAGCGCTGGCGATCGCCCGCAGCTTGGATTGAACGCCACGCAGCAGAAGCTCCCAATCGGCCATCGCTACCAGCGGCGACGAGCGTTCGCGCCAGTCTCGGCGCGGTGCCGAGGGCGATTCGAATTCCCGGCTGCGAAACGCCGTCGACACATGGTTCTCCGACAGGCCTCGCACCGCGTCGTTCGACCCGCTAACGTTGCCAGCGGCTTCGGCCCACGGGCGGACCCTTGCGGGCTGGATGCGCGCGTGCAGGGGCCGGCAACGCTGCGGTTTCCTTGGCCGTGACAGGACCCAATGCCGCCACCTTGCCTGGTGGCGGTGACCCCTCGGCAGTGAAGTCAGACTGTTGCTGCGCCAGGGTGCTGGGCTTGATGGGCTGCGCCGGTTTGCGGCGGATCTTCATGGCGATTCCCTCCGGAAGGCGAGCCAAGGGCAACTCGCGCACTTGGGGTGAGCGTGCTTGTAGCGCGTGAAGTGCGATCAGTCGGTTCGCTCTCGCACAGATAGACGCCCGGTCGGGCGACGGCACTGCGCTCGGCGACGACCGCCACTCTAGGTTCGCGGCGCGGCCTGGATGTCAGCATCACGCACCATCACCGGCTCGATCGAACCCTCGGCCACGCGGCGCCGCACGGCAGCGTGGATTTCGGCCAGGTTTGCCGCGTAGGTCACCATCGGATCGTCGTCGATTTGCGTGGCGTGATAACGGTAGTGCAAAACCTCGCGACGGATGCTGGAGCCCACGAACTGGCCGTTCACGAGGACCCAAAAGCGCACAGTGCCCGAAGGCAGGTGAAAGAACGGCTCCGGAGTCGTGGCTTCCTCGGTCACGGGTGAGGGCAGTGTGCTCACAGCGTGTACTCCTGTCACAGCTGTCCGGTTGCCAGCATTACGAGGACAACGAACGCGACCGCACCCAGGGCACCGCTGGGCGCGTAGCCCCAGTTACGGCTGTGGGCCCAGGTCGGCATCGCGCCAATCACCAATGCGATCAAGACGATCAACGCAATGGTTGCCAAGCTCATGGCGGTCTCCTTCAGACGGCGGAACGAATGTCGCTCAAGTTGCGCGCCAAATCGTAGTCCGGACCTTCAACGGCGTTGGACATGTGCGAACGTTGCACGCGGTCGCGTCGGTGGTCTGTTCGTTACCGCACAAGAAATGGACGCGCGAATGAAGTCGCCCCTGCGGTCCCACGATCGCACCCGTGCGAACCCCTGCCGAGCTCGCCCGGAACGATCAGCGAATCAGCTCGGCGTAGGTCCGCTGGTCGGCGGCGAAACAGTCGCACGCCGCCGCCTCGAGCCCTTTTCGGTCGAGCACCGTCAATTCGCCGCGGTGGTAGCGGATCAACCCGCTGTGCTGCAAGGCACCGGCGGCCATCGTTATGCCAACGCGGCGCACGCCCAGCATGTAGGCGAGAAATTCGTGGGTCACGCGAAAGCTGTCGGTGTGCGCACGATCGTGGCTCATCAACAGCCAACGCGCCAGCCGCGGGCCGATGAGGTGAAAGCGCAGGCAAGCTGCCGAGGCGGCCAGCTGGGCCATCAATACGTAGAGATAGCGGTTCAGGCCGCGCTGCAAGGTCGGGCTGCGCTCGAACTCGCGCCGGAACGCGACGGCGCCGATGCGCCAGGCATACCCCGGACCCTGCACCAGCGCGCGCAGCGGCGTTATCGTGACACCCAGGGCCAGCTGGGCACCCACCATGCCCTCGCGGCCGACCATGCCGACTTCGAGCCCCGCGTGTCTGTCGATGGTGGTCACCAGCGAAATGAAGCCCTCGATCGGAAAGTATGCGTGATGCGTGGCCTCGCCGCGTTCGCACAGCACCTCGGCCAGCACGAGCGGGAACGGCTCGCACGCCGACAGCAACCGTCTGCGGTCGGCGCGTGGCAGGAGTTCGATCAGGTGGTTTTCGACGGCTGCCAAAACGAGCTCTTGGTAGATGACCAGTAGACCCGGAGAGGAGCAGGTTCGGTTGTGTTCGCGAGACGGCAGCAAGGAATCCAATGCGTCGAATGTGCGCAGTCGCATGCCGTTTGACTGTCTGCCAGCGCACACAGCGGCAAACGAGTCGCGGATGTGTCGGAACTCGAGGACAAGCCGGCCGCTGTCTGTCCGATGACGCACAGACCCGCACTGGCGAGCCGGGATGCAGGTCGGCTGCCGACGCAAGCCGTTCAGGCGCGCACTCGCCGGCACGTTCGTCGTGGCTGCTGGCGCAGTCGGCCCTCAGGTCGCAACGGTGTCCGGCAGCAGCCGGTCGTACTCCTTCTTGACCACCGCATAACACTCGCAGGTGCGGCTCTCCAGGCCCGGTCGGTCGAGCACCGTGATGCGGCCGCGCGAGTAGCGAATCAGGCCGAGCTTCTGCAGCTTGAGCGC
>DATIFD010000353.1:0-3262 GCA_035455385.1 Burkholderiaceae bacterium | reverse complement strand
GCCGTGAACGGCAGCCGCCGCACGCGCTTGCCGGTGGCCGCGAAGATCGCGTTGCCGACCGCCGGACCGATGATCGCCGTGGCCGGCTCGCCGATGCCACCGGGCTTCTCGGTGCTCTGGACCAGCACGATCTCGATCTGCGGCGCCTCGCTGTTGCGCATCAGACGGTACTTGTCGAAGTTGGTCTGCTGCACGCGGCCCTTGTCGACGATGATCTCGTCCCACAGCACCGCGCTCAGGCCGAAGATGATGCTCGACTGGATCTGCGCCTCGACGGTGTCGGGGTTGACCATGCGGCCGCAGTCGGACGCCACGGTCACCTTGTGCACGACCGGTGCGCCATCCTTCATCGAGATCTCGGCCACCATCGCCATGTAGGTGTCGTAGCCCTCCATCATCGCCACGCCGCGCGTCCGTCCGGCCGGCGCCGGGCTGCCCCAGCCGGCCTTGTCGGTGGCGATCTTCAGCACGTTCTGGAAGCGCGGCGACTTGCCCGTAAGCGACATGCGGTACGCCGCCGGGTCGGCCTTGGCCGCAGCCGCGAGCTCGTCGATGAACGTCTCGTTGGCGAAGCAGTTCTGGAAGTGGCTCACCGAGCGCCAGTAGCCCACGCGCAGGCCGGCGTCGTGCTTGACCACGTCGTGCCGACTTGCCGCGACCTCGTACGGCGCGATCGCCGCCTCGATCATCAACGGGTCCTGCACCTCGGCGGGCAGACCGAACACGCGACCCGTGATCGACTGCGACGTGAAGCGATAGGTCATCGCCGTCGGCTTGCCGTTGTCCACCGCGGCGGCCACGTTGTGCACGCCCATCGGACGGTAGAAGTCGTGCGTCATGTCGTCTTCACGCGTCCACAGCAGCTTGACCGGCTTGAGCACCGCCTTGCTGATCTGCGCGGCCTGGATGATGAAGTCGATGTCGATGCGCCGGCCGAAGCCGCCACCGAGGAACGTCGTCTGCAACGACACGGTCTCCGGCTCGAGGCCGACCGCCTTGGCGATCACCGCCTGCGCCGCATCCTGCCACTGCGTCGGGCCGATCAGATCCATCTTGTTGCCGCGGTACCAGGCCGTGAAGTTCATCGGCTCCAGCGGCGAGTGCGACAGGTTCTGCGTGAAGTACTCGGCGCGGATCACCTTGGCACCCTGTGCGTTGATCGCGGCGTCGGGGTCGCCCACCGTCTTCAGCACCAACGGCTTGCCGGTGCCGGCCGCCGCCTTGGTGCCGGCCAGCATCGCCGCGGTGTTGAGGTTGGCGTTGGGTCCCTCGTCCCACTCGACCTTCAGCGCGCGGCGGGCCTTGAGCGCATGCCAGTAGGTGTCGGCCACGACGGCCACGCCGTCGGGGATCTGCACGACGTCGATCACGCCGGGCATCGCCTTGGCTGCGCCGGCGTCGAAGCTCTTGACCTTGCCGCCGATCACCGGGCACTGTTCGAGCGACGCGTACACCATGCCCGGCAGCTTGACGTCGATGCCGAAGGTGGCCGTGCCGTTGACCTTGGCCGGCGTGTCGAGGCGCGTAGTCCGCTTGCCGACGATGCGGAACTGGCTCGGGTCCTTGATCGACACCTTCTCCGGCACCGGCAGCTGCGCCGCCGCGGCCGCGAGCTGGCCATAGGTGGCGCGGTGACCCTTGCCCTCGCCGATCACCATGCCGTCCTCGGCCTTCAGCGTCGAACGGTCGACCTTCCATTTGGCGGCGGCAGCCGAGATGAGCATCTCGCGCACCTGCGCACCGGCCACGCGCAGCTTCTCCCAGCCGTCGCGCACCGAGGTCGAACCGCCGGTGAGCTGCGGGCCGCCGAGCAGAGCGTTGCCGTACAGCTTGGTGTTGGGCGGCGCGATGGCGACCTTCACCTTCTTGAGGTCGACGTTCAACTCCTCGGCGATCAGCATCGGCATCGACGTGTAGACGCCCTGACCCATCTCCGAACGCGCGGAGATCAGCGTGATCGTGTTGTCGTCGGCGATGTGCACCCAGGCGTTGGGCGTGTACATCATGCCGGCCGCGCGCGCCGGGCCGGATGTGATCGACACGCCCATCAACAGGCCGCCGGCCGAAACCGCGCTCGAAGCCTTGACGAACGAACGGCGCGAAACCTTCAGTGCTTGCGTCATGATCGTCCCCTCCCGCCTCAGGCCTTGCCGCCGCGCATTTCGGCGGCCGCGGTCTTGATGGCTGCACGCACGCGCACATAGGTGCCGCAACGGCAGATGTTGCCGGACATCGCGTTGTCGATGTCGGTGTCGCTCGGGTTCTTGTTGTGCGCCAGCAGCGCGGCCGCGCTCATCAGCTGCCCCGACTGGCAGTAGCCGCACTGCGGCACGTCGTGCGCGATCCACGCCTTCTGCAGCGCGTGGCTGTTGTTGTGCGACAGGCTCTCGATGGTGGACACCGACTTCCCGGCCGCGGCCGACAGCGGCGTCTGGCACGAGCGGACCGGCGCGCCGTCGAGGTGCACGGTGCAAGCGCCGCACAGGCCCGCGCCGCAACCGAACTTGGTGCCGGTGAGGCCGACCTCGTCGCGTATCACCCACAACAAGGGTGTGTCGGCTTCAGCTTTGACGCTGACCGTTTTGCCGTTGATCTTCAGCTTGATCGCCACTGCGGTCTCCTCGAGTCGATGGAATGGTTGTCGTGCCGGCCCCTCTGGCCACCGCCGGCATGCTCACGCGCGACCCCGTACGCCGGATCGGAAGAAACCCGATCGGCTCGGCGGAATACGTCGATGGGGTGCTCCAATCCAGAACACAGCCCGCCGCGGCGCCTCGGCCGCGGTTGGAGCCGGGAGGCCGGCACCTGCCTGCACAATGATCACAATGCGTCGCAACGACGCCACTGCGATTTCTGACTGGGAACTGAATCGATGAACAGGTCGACGCCGGCACCGTCACCCGCCGTGCTGGCACGGCGCAGCCCCGCGCGCGTGATCAGGGCGCCGCGCTGACCGGACGACCCATGCAAGGACCGCTGACACCACAGCCGCACGAACGCCGTGCCCCGCCCGGCCTGGACGACCTGCCAGTGCCGGGGTTCTATCGCGTGCGCACCGGCTCGCTGGTCGAGATCGGTGACCAGACGCTGGACGACGAGGGTCGGCCGCGGCCGATCTCGCTGGATCAGGTGGGGCGCGAGGTCACGCGCGACCAGGTGGTGCTGCGCATCGACCGGCGCAGGCCCGAGGACTGACGACGCCGTGACCTCCGAAGCCGTCTACGCCGATGAGGTGCTGCGCACCCACTCGTTGCGCGCCCTG
>DATIFD010000352.1:0-3279 GCA_035455385.1 Burkholderiaceae bacterium | reverse complement strand
AGCGTGGTGTTCCACACCGTGCCCCAGATCGGCGCGAACACGCGGTAGCGTTGCCAGATCGTGCGGTTGGTGAAGCCGATCTTGAAGCCCACCGGCTTCTCGCCGCGCGCGACGCGCAGCGCGCGCACTGCCAGCGCATCGCGATAGGCCTGCGCCAGGTCGGTGGGCCGCTGCGCGTCGGGTTGCGGCGGCCACGGCGCGCCGCTGTCGAGATGGGCCAGCAGGGTCTGCGGGGTCATCGGGCCGATGTGGTGCTTCAGTGCTTGCCCCGCCGCGCGCGCACCGCCTGCGCCAGCTCGGCCAGCAGCGCGCGCGAATCGTCCCAGCCGATGCACGCGTCGGTGATGCTCTGGCCATAGTGCAGCGTTCGGCGGTCGGTGATGCCTGGCTTGAACGCCTGCGCGCCGCCGACCAGGTGGCTCTCGATCATCACGCCGAAGATCTGGCGGCTGCCCGCGGCGATCTGCGCGGCGACGTCACGCACCACCCCGATCTGCCGCTGGTCATCCTTGCCGCTGTTGCCGTGCGAGCAATCGACCATCACGCTCGGGTGGCGCCCGGCATCGGCCAGTGCGTCGCAGGCTCGGGCGACGCTCGCTGCGTCGTAGTTGGGCTGCGCCCCGCCGCGCAGGATCACGTGGCCGTCGGGGTTGCCGGCGGTGTGCACCATCGCGATCTGGCCGCTCTTGTGCACGCCGAGAAAGCTGTGCGGCTGGCTGGCCGCGATCACCGCGTCGATCGCCACGCGCACGTTGCCTTCGGTGCTGTTCTTGAAGCCGATCGCCGCCGAGAAGCCCGACGCCAGCTCGCGGTGCACCTGGCTCTCGGTGGTGCGCGCGCCGATCGCGCCCCAGGACAGCAGGTCGGCCATGTACTGCGGGCTCGAGGTGTCGAGCAGCTCGCCGCCGGCCGGGACCGCCATCGCGTTGATGTCGATCAGCAGCGAGCGCGCGATGCGCAGCCCCTCGTTGATGCGGAAGCTGCCGTCGAGGTGCGGGTCGTTGATCAGGCCTTTCCAGCCCACCGTCGTGCGCGGCTTCTCGAAGTACACCCGCATGACGATCGCGAGCGCGTCTTCATGCTGGGGGCGCTGGTCGGCCAGGTGGTGGGCGTAGTCGATCGCGGCCTTCGGGTCGTGCACCGAGCACGGCCCGATCACCACCAGCAGCCGGTCGTCGATGCCGTGCACGATGCGACGCACCTGGTCGCGGCTGGCCTCGACGAACCCTTCGATCGGTCCGCCGGCCACCGGGAAGAAGCGGATCAGCTGCTCCGGCGGCGGCAGTGGCTCGACGGCGACGACGCGTTCGTCGTCGACCTTGCTGGTCTTCTCGGTGAGGTCGGTGGCGCGCATGCAGGGCAGGTGGGTACGGCGTGCGCCATTGTCGGGGTTGTCGACTGCGCCCTGGGGGCACTCTTGCGGGCACACTGCCCCTGCATATAATCTACCGACCGGACGGTCGATAATACTTTGCGATGGATCAAGCTTCCGCCACATCGGCGCGCACGCCGCAACAACTCGCCGAGCACGTGCGCGACGGCATGTTCGCCAACGACCGCGCCTCCAAATGGCTCGGCATGACCATCGTCGAGGTCGGCCCCGGCCGCGCGGTGCTCTCGATGCCGGTGCGCGACTGCATGGTCAATGGCCACGACCTCTGTCACGGCGGGCTGATCGCCACGCTGGCCGATTCGGCGTTCGCGTTCGCCTGCAACTCGTACAACGAGCTGACCGTGGCCTCGGGCTTCGCGATCGACATCCTGGCGCCGGGCCGGCTGGGCGACGTGCTCACCGCGCGCTGCAGCGAGGTGAGCAAGGCCGGCCGCACCGGTGTCTACGACTGCATCGTCACCAACCAGCGCGACGAGCGCGTGGCCGTGTTCCGCGGACGCTCGTACACGATGAAGGGCAAGCCGGCGGTGGCCGGCTGAAACCACAGGAGGCAACGGCATGCCCGTCAAACACCCGGCCAAGGGCGACCTCGAGCCGATCGAAACCGCGAGCCGCGACGAGCTGCAGGCGCTGCAGTTGCAACGCCTGCAGTGGAGCGTGCAGCACGCGTACGACAACGTGCCGCACTACCGCAAGGCGTTCGACGCCAAGGGCGTTCACCCGCGCGACCTGAGGACGCTGGCGGACCTGTCGAAGTTTCCGTTCACCGCCAAGAAGGACCTGCGCGACAACTACCCGTTCGGCATGTTCGCGGTGCCGCGGCAGAAGGTGGTGCGCGTGCACGCCTCGTCCGGCACCACCGGCAAGCCCACGGTCGTCGGCTACACCCAGAACGACATCGACAACTGGGCCAACCTGGTCGCGCGCTCGATCCGGGCCTCGGGTGGCCGCGCCGGCGACATCGTGCACGTCGCCTACGGCTACGGGCTGTTCACCGGCGGGCTGGGCGCGCACTACGGCGCCGAGCGGCTCGGCTGCACGGTGATCCCGATGTCCGGCGGCCAGACCGAGAAGCAGGTGCAGCTGATCCGCGACTTCGAGCCCGACATCATCATGGTCACGCCGAGCTACATGCAGGTAATCATCGAGGAGTTCGAGCGCCAGGGCATCGACCCGCGCTCGATGAGCGTCAAGGTCGGCATCTTCGGTGCCGAGCCGTGGACCGAGGCGATGCGCCACGACATCGAGGTGCGCGCGGCGATCGATGCGGTCGACATCTACGGCCTCTCCGAAGTGATGGGCCCGGGCGTGGCCAACGAGTGCATCGAGGCCAAGGACGGCCCGGTGATCTGGGAAGATCACTTCTATCCCGAGATCATCGACCCCGAGACCGGCGCAGTGCTGCCCGACGGCGAAGAGGGCGAGCTCGTCTTCACCACGCTGACCAAGGAGGCGCTGCCGGTCATCCGCTACCGCACGCGCGACCTGACGCGGCTGCTGCCGCCCACCGCGCGCAGCATGCGCCGCATGGGCAAGATCGTCGGCCGCAGCGACGACATGCTGATCATCCGCGGGGTCAACGTGTTTCCGACGCAGATCGAGGAGCTCATCCTGCAGCACGGCGCGCTGTCGGGGCAGTACCAGCTGGTGATCACGCGCGACGGCAACCTCGACGAGATGCAGGTGCTGTGCGAGCTGCAGCCCGCGCAAGTCAACGCCGACCGTGCCGGGGTGGCCGGCGCGCTGCAGCAGCGCATCAAGACGATGGTCGGCGTCAGCACCACGGTGAGTGTCGGTGCGCCCGAATCGATCGAACGCACGCTGGTGGGCAAGGCGCGCCGCGTGATCGACAAGCGCCCCAGGTAGGCGAAGGAGCTTCGTGATGT
>DATIFD010000351.1:0-2717 GCA_035455385.1 Burkholderiaceae bacterium | reverse complement strand
TGGCATCACGCAGCATATCGGCGCCTACCACGTGGAAACGCCGCGCGGCGTGATCACGTTCCTGGATACGCCGGGGCACGAGGCGTTCACCGCGATGCGCGCGCGCGGCGCCAAGGTGACCGACCTGGTGGTGCTGGTGGTCGCTGCGGACGACGGCGTGATGCCGCAGACGATCGAGGCGATCAACCACGCCAAGGCCGCCGAGGTGCCGCTGGTGGTGGCGATCAACAAGATCGACAAGAACGAGGCGAACCCGGAGAAGGTCAAGCGGGAGCTGCTGCAACATGGGGTAGTGCCGGAGGAGTTCGGCGGCGATGCGCCGTTCGTGCCGGTCTCGGCGAAGACCGGCGAAGGCGTCGATAGCCTGCTGGAGAACGTGCTGTTGCAGGCGGAAGTGCTCGAGCTGAAGGCCCCGGTGGAGGCGCCGGCGAAAGGCGTGGTGATCGAGGCGCGTCTGGACAAGGGCCGCGGTCCCGTGGCGACAGTGCTGGTGCAGTCGGGCACGCTCAAGCGTGGCGACGTCGTGCTGACGGGCGCGGTTTACGGGCGCGTGCGCGCGATGCTCGATGAGAACGGCCGGCCGATCGATTTCGCCGGGCCGTCCATCCCGGTGGAGATCCAGGGCCTGTCGGACGTGCCGAATGCGGGCGAGGAAATGACGACGCTCGCCGATGAGCGCAAGGCGCGCGAGATCGCGCTGTTCCGCCAGGGCAAGTTCCGGGACGTCAAGCTCGCCAAGCAGCAGGCCGCCAAGCTGGAGAACCTGTTCCAGACCATGGGCGAGGGCGGCCAGAAGGTGCTCTCGCTGGTGATCAAGGCGGACGTGCAGGGCTCGCAGGAAGCGCTGGTGCACGCGTTGTCGCGCCTGTCGACGGACGAGGTCAAGGTCGGCATCGTGCACGCTGGCGTCGGCGGCATCACCGAGTCGGACGTCAACCTGGCGTTGGCCGCGCGCGCGGTGATCATCGGCTTCAACACCCGCGCCGACAGCACCGCGAGGAAGCTCATCGAGAGCGCCGGCATCGACGTGCGCTACTACAACATCATTTACGAGGCGGTGGACGAGATCAAGGCTGCGCTCTCCGGCATGCTGGCGCCGGAAAGGAAGGAGCAGGTCATCGGCCAGGTCGAGGTGCGCCAGGTGTTCCGCATCTCCAAGGTCGGGGCGGTAGCCGGCTGCTACGTGCTCGACGGCCTGGTGAAGCGCAGCGCGCAGGTGCGGGTGCTGCGCGACAACGTCGTCATCCACACCGGCGAGATCGACTCGCTCAAGCGCTTCAAGGATGACGTGCGCGAGGTGAAGGCCGGCTTCGAGTGCGGCATGTCGCTGAAGAACTTCTCGGACCTCAAGGAAGGCGACCAGTTCGAGGTGTTCGAAGTGCTCGAGGTCGCGCGCACCCTGTGACCGGAACAGGGGTCACGGCGTGACCCGGGGCCGGCCCCAGAAAGTCGCGGACCAGATCCAGCGCGAGCTCGCCGAGGTCATCCGGCGTGAGCTGCAGGATCCGCGCCTCGCGCTGGTCACGCTGACCGCGGTCGACGCGGCACCGGACCTGTCGCATGCCGTCGTGTATTTCACTTGCCTGGAGCGCGCACAGGCGGAAGCGGCCGAGAAGGCCCTGCGGCGGGCGGCCGGGTTCCTGCGCAGCGCCCTCGCGCGTCGCATCAAGATGTATACGACTCCGGAGCTGCGCTTCAAGTACGACGAGTCGGTGGAACGGGGCGCGCACCTCTCCCAACTCATCGACAGCGTCCGACCGAAAGACTGATGCGCCGGCGGCTCGACGGCGTGCTGCTGCTCGACAAGCCCGTCGGGCTCGGGTCGAACGCGGCGCTGCAGGCGGCCAAACGCATGTACCGTGCGGAGAAGGCCGGCCACGCCGGGACGCTCGATCCTCTTGCCTCGGGCCTGCTGCCGGTGTTGTTCGGGGAGGCGACCAAGTTTTCCCAGCTGGTGCTCGACGCGGACAAGGAATACCTGGCGCGGGCGCGGCTGGGCGTCACCACCCGAACCGGCGACGCCGAAGGCGAAGTCCTGGAGCGGCGGCCCGTGCACGTGGAGCCGCAGGCGATCGAGCCCGCGCTGGCGCTGTTGCGCGGCGATATCGAGCAGGTGCCGCCCATGTACTCGGCGCTGAAGCACCGCGGACGGCCGCTGTATGTGCTGGCAAGGCGGGGCGAGAGCGTTGCGCGCGCGCCGCGCCACGTACGGGTGCATGTACTGGAATTGCTCGACATGACTCCAGACACGCTCGAATTGCGCGTCCGCTGCAGCAAAGGCACCTATGTGCGCACCCTGGTCGAGGACATCGGCAGGGCGCTAGGCTGCGGTGCGCACCTCGCGAGCCTGCGCCGGATTGCGGCGAGCGGCTTTCGCATCGAGGAGGCCGTCACGCTGGACCAGGTGCAGCAGGCGGACGAAGCCGGGCGCGATCGCCTGCTGCTGCCGCTCGACCGGCTGCTCGAGGACCTGCCGCGGCTCGACCTGCCCGAGACCCAGGCGGAGCGTTTCGCCAAGGGGCAGGCGATTCCTTGTCCGCAGGCGAGGGCTGGACGCTACCGGGTCTACCGGGAGCAGGGGGGCCTGCTTGGCGTGGCAGAGGCGGGTCGCGACGGCGCCTTGCAACCGCAACGGCTGCTCGCGGCGCACCCACAGTCAGCGCAAGCGGCTGATAATCATCAAAAAAACTTGTGAACTGCGGCGCGCGTCGGTTAGA
>DATIFD010000350.1:0-9447 GCA_035455385.1 Burkholderiaceae bacterium | reverse complement strand
GGGTCGAAGGATCGCAGTAGAGCACAATGCGCGCGACCCTTCGAGCACGCCAACCCCAATGACCGCGGCCATGACAGCGCCTTCGCTTCCGCAACCGGTGCTGCCGGCCACCCGTGATTGGTCGCTGCACGCGAGCGCCGCCTGTCGCGCCATCGAAGCCCAGGCGGCGGCAACCCTGCCGCCGCACACCCTGATGGCACGCGCGGGCGAGGCGGTGGCCCGACTGGCGCTGGCACTGGCGCCGCATGCCCGCACGATCGAGCTGTGGTGTGGCCCTGGCAACAACGGCGGCGACGGACTCGTTGCCGCGACGTTGCTGCGCGCTTGGGGCAAAGATGCGAAGCTCGTCGTCGTCGGCGATCCGGCGCGAAGCCCCGACGACGCGCGTCACGCCTGGCAGCGTGCACGCGAGGCCGGCGTGCCGGTCTTGCCTGGAATGCCCGAGCGCGCGCAGGCCGACCTGGCCGTCGACGCGCTGCTGGGTATCGGCGTCAACCGCGAGCTCGCTGGTGTGCTGGCCGCTGCCGTGAACCGCCTCAACGACAGTGTCGCCCCCGTGCTCGCGGTGGATCTGCCGACGGGGTTGGACTCCGACACCGGCGACGTGCACGGCGCCGCGGTGCGTGCGACCCACACGTTGGCGCTGCTGACGCTGAAGCCGGGCCTGTTCACCGCGCACGGCCGCGACCACGCGGGACGCATCTGGTTCGACGACCTGTCGGTGCCCCAGGTGGTGAGCGACGTCGTGCTGCCCGGCCGCGAGGCGGCTCGGCGCGCGTGCACGCCGCGACTGCATGCGCAGCACAAGGGCAGCTTCGGCGACGTCATGGTCATCGGCGGCGCCAGCGGCATGGTCGGCGCCGCGGTGCTCGCCGCACGCGCGGCACTGGCCGCGGGCGCCGGGCGGGTCTACCTCGGCGTGCTGGCCTCGGTCGAGCCGGCCTGGTTCGAGCCTGCGCTGCCAGAGTTGATGTCGCGCACGGTCGCACAGTTGATGGTGCCCACACATCTGGCCGGTACCACCGTGGTGTGCGGCTGCGGTGGCGGGGCCGCGGTGCGCGACGCGCTGCCGACGGTGCTGCACCACGCCCAGCGGCTGGTGCTCGACGCCGACGGGCTGAACGCCGTTGCCGCCGACGCGGCGCTGCGTCGCGCATTGCGGGCGCGCGCGGCACGCGGTCTGGCCACCGTACTGACGCCGCACCCGCTGGAGGCGGCGCGCCTGCTCGATGCACAAAGCCGCGAGGTGCAGGCCGATCGGCTGCAGGCAGCCCGTCGCTTGGCCGACGCGATGCAGTGCACCGTGCTGCTCAAGGGCTCCGGCACCGTCGTGGCGGCGCCCGGCGCAACGACGTCGATCAACCCCACCGGCGATGCGCGGCTGGCCACCGCGGGCAGCGGCGACGTGCTCGCCGGCTGGCTGGGCGGTCTCTGGGCAGCCCACGCCGCGACGCTGTCCGCGCACGCGGTGGCCCAAGCTGCTGCGTGGCTGCACGGTGCGGCGGTCGAGCACACACCGACGACCGGGCCGCTGCTCGCGTCGCGGCTGGTCGATGCGCTGGTGCGCGCACGAGACGCGGTGCGATCGACGCGCTAGCCGCGGCTGCGCCTCGCGCCGCCGTCACACGCGCGGACTGCGCGCGCGCGTGTTGCGGGCGTTCTTCTTGCCGCCGGGGCGCGGACGCGCCTTGGCAGCTCGCGCCAGCCCCTTCTTGGCCGCGCGATCGCGCGCCCGCACCGCGGCCAGCTCGGCCTGCGGCGAGCGTGCCTCGGGCTTGCGGCCGCGCGCCAACAGGCGCTCGGTCTCGCCTTCGCGCACCAGACGAAAGTCGATACGCCGGCTGTCGAGGTCGACCCGGCTCACCTGCACGCGCACGCGCGCTCCTGCGGCATAGCGCACGCCGTTGCGCTCGCCGTGCAGTTCCTGCCGCAGTTCGTCGTAGCGGTAGTAGCCGCCGCCGAGTTCGGTGATGTGCAGCAGGCCTTCCACGTACAAATCGTCGAGCGTGACGAACAGACCGAACGGCACCACTGCGCTGACGGTGCCGTTGAATTCCTCGCCCAACCGTTCGCGCATGTAGCGGCACTTCAACCAGGCCTCGACGTCGCGCGACGCCTCGTCTGCGCGCCGTTCGTTGGCACTGCAGTGCGCGCCCGCGGCGTTCCACTGCTCGAGTTCCTGAGCCGAGGCTGGGCGCTTGGGCGTGGCTTTGGCTTCGGCTGCCCTCGCGGCCTTGGCCGGCCTGGGCGCATCTTCGAGCTCGCCGCTGGCCAGGTGATAGCGCTTGTGATGCAGCAGTGCCTTGATCACGCGGTGCACCAGCAAGTCCGGATAGCGCCGGATCGGGCTGGTGAAGTGCGTGTAGGCCTCGTAGGCCAGACCGAAATGCCCGCTGTTGGCGGCGGTGTAGTGCGCCTGCTGCATCGAGCGCAGCAGCATCGCGTGGATCTGGGTAGCGTCGGGCCGCTCGCGCGTGGCCAGCGCGATCGCCTGCAGCTCGCCGGGCGTGGGGTCGTCCGACAGCGTGACGCCCAGACCCATCGCCTTGAGGTAGTTCTGCAGCGTGATGCGCTTTTCGGTGGTCGGCCCCTCGTGCACGCGGTACAGCGCCGGGTGCGCATGCTCGGAGATGAACTCCGCAGCGCACACGTTGGCCGCGAGCATCGCCTCCTCGATCAGACGGTGCGCCTCGTTGCGCTTGCGCGGTTCGATCCGTTCGATGCGCCCGTTCTCGTCGCAGACGATCTGGGTCTCGGTGGTTTCGAAGTCCACCGCGCCGCGGTTGCCGCGGTGCTTCAGCAGCGCACGGTAGACCTCGTGCAGATGCAGCAGGTGCGGCACCAGCGCGCTGCGGCGCTGCGCTTCGGGGCCGCGGGTGTTGGCCAGGACCGCCGCCACCTCGGTGTAGGTCAGCCGCGCCTGCGAGCGGATCAGCGCCGGAAAGAACTGGTAGGCCGTGATCGCGCCTTCGCCGTCGACCACCATGTCGCACGCCATCGCCAGGCGATCCTGTTCGGGGTTGAGCGAACACAGCCCGTTGGACAGCTTCTCCGGCAGCATCGGGATCACGCGGCGTGGAAAGTAGACCGAGGTGGCGCGCTCGTAGGCGTCGTCGTCGATCGGCTCGCCGGGTTTCACGTAGTGGCTGACGTCGGCGATCGCCACCACCAGGCGCCAGCCCATCGCGGCATCCTTGCCCTTGCCGCGCCTGATCGGCTCGCAGTACACCGCGTCGTCGAAGTCGCGCGCGTCCTCGCCGTCGATGGTGACCAGCGGCACGTCGGTGAGGTCGATGCGGTGCCGTCGGTCGGTCGGCCGCACATGCTCGGGCAACGCAGCGGCCTGCGCCAGCGTCTCGGCCGAGAAGCGGTGCGGCACTTCGTACTTGCGCACCGCAATCTCGATCTCCATGCCGGGATCGTCGATCTCGCCGAGCACCTCGATGATGCGGCCCACCGGCTGCGAGAACATCGACGGCGGCTCGGTCAGCTCGACGGCGACCACCTGGCCCACGGTGGCGGCCGCGGTGGCGTTCTTGGGGATCAGGATGTCCTGACCGTAGCGTCGGTCCTCCGGCGCCACCAGCCACATGCCGTTCTCGTGCAGCAGGCGGCCGATGATGGAGGTCTTGCGACGCTCGATGATGTCGAGCACGCGCCCTTCGGGCCTGCCCTTGCGGTCGTAGCGCACGATGCGCACGCGGACGCGGTCGCGGTGCAGCACCGAATGCATCTCCTGCTGCGACAGGTAGATGTCGGACTCGCCGTCGTCTCGCTGCACGAAGCCGTGGCCGTCGCGGTGTCCGACGACGGTGCCGCAGACCTCGCTCATCAGCGCGCCGGCCAGCGGCGTGCCCCCGGTGTCGTTCAAAGTCTTGATGCTAAAATCCCCGGCTCTTGAAACTGGGCCCAGATGGCGGAATTGGTAGACGCACTAGTTTCAGGTACTAGCGCCGAGAGGCGTGGAGGTTCGAGTCCTCTTCTGGGCACCAAATGATGGATCAAAGGCGGGCTGGCGGTGCCAGCCCTTTTCTTTTTTCCCCGCATATGCGGCCTGCGATCAGCGGGGCGATCAAACGGCGAACTTCTTCGCCAGGCCTTCGGGGCGCAGGCCGTCGTACTCCTCGAACGGCTGGTGGATCCAAGGACTCGTAGGCAGCATTTCGACATAGTAGTCCGGGGTGTAGGTCGACACGCCCTTGACCCAGATCACTGCCGAGCGCAGCTCGCTGATTGACGGCATCCCCCGCAGGCGCTCGACCACCGCGCGCAGCGTGACACCGGAGTCGGCCAGGTCGTCGACCAGCAACACACGGCCACCAAGTTCGCCCTTGGGCATCGTGATGTACTTCGCCATGTCAAGGCGGCCCTGGATCGTGCCGGCCTCGGCACGGTACGAGCTGGTCGACATGATCGCCAGCGGCAGGTCGAACACCCGTGACAGCACGTCGCCGGGCCGCATGCCGCCGCGGGCCAGGCACAGGATCTGGTCGAACTGCCACTTCGATGCCGCAACCTTCAGCGCCAGGCGTTCGATCAGCATGTGGTATTCGTCCCACGACACGTACAGGTGCTTGCCGTCGTCGGTGAGCATGGAAGATCCTCGGTTGAAGCTAGCGCGGCCCGTCCGGCGCCGGGCCGCCCCAAGCCAGACGGCGTCCCACGGACCACGCCTGGGCCCTTGCAGCGCCCTCGGGGCGGCGCCAACGCGAAGCGACAAGCGTGGGGGTCAACATTTCTGGAATGGATGGCGCAGCACGATCGTGTGCTCTCGATCGGCGCCGGTGGACACCATGTCGATCGGCGCGTCGATCAGCACGCGCATGCGCTCGAGGTAGGCGCGTGCATTGGCCGGCAACTGCTCCCAGCGCGTGAGCCCGGCGGTGGTTTCGCGCCAACCGGGCAGCGTCTCGTAGATCGGCTCGCAGGCGGCGATCTCGTCGGCGTCGAGCGGCAGGATGTCGAGCCGCCGTCCGTTGTACGAGTAACCGACGCAGATCTTCACGTCGGACAGGCCATCGAGCACGTCGAGCTTGGTCACGCACAGGCCCGAGACGCCGTTGATCAGCATCGCGCGACGCAGCGCCGCGGCGTCGAGCCAGCCGCAGCGGCGGGCGCGCCCGGTGACCACCCCGCGCTCCTGACCCACCGTGGACAGGTGGTGCCCCACCGTGCCGGGCGCATCGATCGGCAGCTCGGTCGGAAACGGGCCGCTGCCCACACGCGTGGTGTAGGCCTTGGTGATGCCCAGCACGTGGTGCAGCATCTGCGGCCCGACACCGGAGCCGGCCGCCGCATTGCCGGCCACGCAGTTGCTCGACGTGACGAACGGATAGGTGCCGTGGTCGATGTCGAGCAGCGTACCTTGCGCCCCCTCGAACAGCACGTTGCGGCCCGCATGATGGTACTGCGCGATGCGGCTGCCAACGTCGCCCATCAGCGGCACCAGTTGCTCCGCAGCGCGCAGCCCGGCGTCGAGCATCGGCTCCAGGTCCAGCCGCTGCGCCCGCAGGTAGCCGCCCAGCGCCTCGTTGTGCAGCGCGACCAGCTCACGCAGCTTGCTTTCGAAACGCTGCGGGTGCTTGAGGTCCTGCATGCGCAGCGCGCGACGCGCGACCTTGTCTTCGTACGCCGGGCCGATGCCCTTGCCGGTGGTGCCGATCTTGCCGCTGCCGTTGCTCTCGCGAAATGCCTCGCGTGCCGCGTCGACCGCCACGTGGAACGGCAGGATCAGTGGGCACGACTCGCTCACCACGAGGCGTGATCGGACGTCCAGCCCGATGCCCTCCAGGCGTGCGATCTCGGCCAGCAGGTGCGCCGGATCGACGACCACGCCGTTGCCGATCAGGCAGGCCACGCCATCGCGCATCACCCCCGACGGGATCAGCTGCAGCGCTGTCTTCACGCCCTTGATCACCAGCGTGTGGCCGGCGTTGTGGCCGCCCTGGAAGCGCACCACCGCCTGCGCGTGATCGGTCAGCCAGTCGACCACCTTGCCCTTGCCCTCGTCGCCCCACTGGGTGCCGACCACCACCACGTTGCGGCCGCGCGCGATCGAAGCGTCTGAACTCATGTCAACAACACTGTGTCTGATTGGATCGGCGGCGTCACAACGCGCGCAGCACCCATTGGCCATCGACCGGGGCGAGCTCCCGGTTGCAGTCGAACTCCTGCCCCTCGTGCTCGTGACCGGGCAGGATGCACAACACCGTTTCGCCCTGCTCGCGCAGGCGTCGCACGGCAGCGCGCAGCGCGGTGTCTTCGTCCCAGGGTGCGCGGATCGCGCTGCGCCGCGCACGCGCCACGCCCCGCGACGACAGCGCCTTCAGGTCGAGGCTGAATCCCACCGCCGGGCGGTTGCGGCCGAACACCGCACCCACCTCGTCGTAGCGCCCGCCGCGCACCAGCGCCTCGCCGACATCGGCCGCGTAGACGGCGAATCGCGCGCCGCTGTAGTAGGCATAGCCGCCGAGATCGGCAAGGTCGAAGCCAATGCGCACCTGCGGATGCGCCTGCCGCACGTGGCGCGCGAGCCAGGCCAGGTCGTCGATCGCACGGCGGATCAGCTCGCTGCCGGGCAACACCTGGCGCGCGCGTTCGAGCACCGACTCGTCGCCGTACAGCGCGAGCAGCTCGCGCAAGGCCCGACGCGCGGGCGCAGGAAACGAGCGGGTCTGCTCGGCCAGCAATGCGGTGTCCTTGCCCGCGAGGGCAGCCACCACCGCCTGCAGTCGCTCGCCGTCGGCCGGGACCCCGGCCAGCACGCCGCGCACGATGCGCGCGTCGGCCAGGTCCAGCACCAGCCCTTCGAGGCCGGCGGCGTGCAGGCCATCGAGCGCGAGCTCCTGCACCTCGAGATCGGCCTCGAGCCCGGCATGGCCGTAGATCTCGGCGCCGAACTGCAGCGGCTCGCGGGTCGCGTGCGGCGCACCGGGGCGCGTGTGCAGCACCGGTCCGCAGTAGCACAGCCGCGAAACGCCGGCCCGGTTGAGCAGGTGCGCATCGATGCGTGCCACCTGCGGCGTGGTGTCGGCGCGCAGGCCGAGCGTGCGGCCGCTCAGTTGATCGACCAGCTTGAAGGTCTGCAGATCGAGTTCACGCCCGGTGCCCGACAGCAGCGACTCGAGGTACTCGAGCAGCGGCGGCATCACGAGCTCGAAGCCGTAGCCGCGCGCCAGGTCGAGCAGCGTGCGCCGCAGCTCCT
Organism: Burkholderiaceae bacterium; assembly: GCA_035455385.1. Classification (GTDB taxonomy): domain Bacteria; phylum Pseudomonadota; class Gammaproteobacteria; order Burkholderiales; family Burkholderiaceae_C; genus JAEUPI01. The sequence goes on along the minus strand of DATIFD010000350.1, from coordinate 2,243 downwards.
CGATGCGCCGCGCCTGCGCGGGCAACACATCGGCAATGTGCTCGGGCAGCAGCCAAGCAGAGGACATGGACGAGCGGGCCGGTTAAAAACGGCATTGTAGGGGTCGGCCGCCGTTGCCCTTGCGCCAGCTGCGGCGCACTCAGGACCGCCAGAACAGCACCAGCAGCAGCAGACCGATCAGCATGCTCGACAGGCCGAGAAACCGGATCTGGCCGTCGCTGAGGCGCAGGGCCTTGGAGAACACCTCGCGCCAGGTGTTCGGGCTGAGGAACGGCAGCAGCCCCTCGAACACGAGCATCAGCGCGATCGCGCCGATCAGCAGGTCGCCCATGGCGAGGCGTCAGCGGCGCGGCGCCGCGGGCGACGCCAGCGTCGTGCCGCGCATCGCCTTGAAGAACTCGCTCGACGGATCGAGCACCATCACGTCGCTGCGGTTGCGAAAGCTGGCGCGGTAGGCCTCGAGGCTGCGGTAGAACTGCGCGAACTGCGGGTCGCGCCCGAACGCGTCGGCATACAGCGCCGCCGCCTTCGCGTCACCCTCGCCCTTGAGCTTCTGCGCGTCGCGATACGCCTCGGCGATGATCACCTCGCGCTGGCGGTCGGCGTCGGCGCGGATGCGCTCGCCCTCGGCGGCGCCCTGGGAGCGCAACTCGTTGGCCACCTGCTGCCGCTCGGACTGCATGCGCCGGTACACGGCGTCGGTGATGTCGGCCACGAAGTCGACCCGCTTGATGCGGATGTCGACCAACTCGATGCCGAATGCCTTGGCCTCGTCGAGCAGGCGGCTGCGCACATCCTGCATCACCTTGTCGCGCTCGTCGGACAACACGCCGCGCACCGTGCGCTTGGTCACCTCTTCGTTGAACGCCGCCTGCACCACCTGGCTCAAGCGACTCTCGAGGTTGCGATAGTCGGTGCCGTTGTTGCGGATGAACTGGCGCGGCTCGGCGATGCGCCACTTGGCGAGCCAGTCGATCACCAGGCTCTTCTTCTCCGCGGTGAAGATCGCGCGCGTCTCGGTGCTGTCGAGCGTCTGGATGCGCTTGTCGAGGAACACCACGTTCTGGAACGGCGGAGGCAGCTTCGCGTGCAGCCCGGGCTCGGTGATCACTTCCTTGATTTCGCCCAGCGCGTAGACCACCCCGACCTGCTTCTGGTCGACGATGAACAGCGTCGAGCTGAGGATCATCAGCAGGATCAAGACGCTGGCGACGAACAATCCGATGCGGTTCATTTTGTTGTTCTCCTGTCAGCGACGCACCGCCGGCCGAAGCCGCCGACGCGCGCCCTCGGACGCGAGCGAAGATGCGCGGTCGACCTCATCTTCAACGGCCCTCTCGCTCGCGGCTGCGGGCGCCCTCGCGCGAACGCGCATCGCTGCTGGCCGCGGGCACCGACGGCGTACTGTCGCCGGCGGATGGCGCCACGCCGGCTGCCGCGGCCGGCGCAGCGCTCTGCTGCAACAGCTTGTCCAGCGGCAGGTAGAGCAGGTTCGACCCGTTGTGGCTGTCGACCAGCACCTTGCTGACGTTGGTGTAAACCTGCTGCATCGTCTCCAGGTACAGGCGGTCACGCGTCACCGCGGGTGCGCGCTGGTACTCGGCCAGCACCGAGCGGAATCGCTGCGCGTCACCGTCGGCCTGCGCGATCACGCGCTGCTTGTAGCCCTGGGCCTCCTCGCGCAGGCGCGCGGCCGCGCCGCGGGCCCTGGGCACGACATCGCTGGAGTAGGCCTGGCCTTCGTTCTTGAGGCGGTCGCGGTCGGCACCGGCTTTCACCGCGTCGTTGAATGCGGCCTGCACCTGCTCGGGCACCTGCACGTTCTGCACGTTGACGTTGACGACCAGGATGCCCGCATTGAGCCGGTCGAGCTGCATCTGCACCGACTTGACGAGATCGGTCGACAGCGCCTCCCGCTGCTCATAGAGCACCGAGTCGACCTTGCTGCGTCCGACGATCTCGCGCACCGCCGACTCGGCGGCCTGTTCCACTGCCAAATCGGGGTCGCGGTTCTCGAACAGGTAGGCGCGCGCGTCCTTCAGCCGGTACTGCACCGTGAAGCGGATGTCGACGATGTTCTCGTCCTGCGTCAGCATCGACGAGTCGCGCAGCCCGGTGGCCGCGATCACCGCATTGCGGCCCACCTCCTTGGAGCGCAGCTGCGTGACATTGACCGTCTCGTGCGCCTGGAACGGATACGGCATGCGCCACTGGAAGCCCGCATCCGCCGTGTGGCTGTACTT
>DATIFD010000349.1:0-4956 GCA_035455385.1 Burkholderiaceae bacterium | reverse complement strand
TCGCCGCGTCGTGCGCTGGGCCGCTGGCCCCAGCAAGGCCAAGGCGCTGACGCGTCGCAACTCGATGACCTCGCCGTACCTGTGGCTGCTGTGCATGTGCGCGGTGGTCCCTGCGATGCTGTTCTGGGACAACACCGGCCTGTCGGCGTTGTTCATCTTCCTCTTCGGCCTGGGCTACACGATGCTGTACTGGCGCATCGTGCGCTTCCGCGCGCCGCGCTGGCTGTTCGTCCGCACCCACCCTCCGGCCCCCGAGCCGACCGAACAGCCGGGTCAGGGATAATCCCGATCCGATGACCGACGAAGTACTAATCCCCGACGCGGCCGCTGCCGCCCCCGCCGCCCGTTTCGACACCCTCGCGCTCGACGCCAAGCTCCTGCGCGCCGTGGCCGACCAGGGCTACGAGACGATGACCCCCATCCAGGCCAAGGCGATCCCGATCGTGCTGGCTGGTCGCGACGTGATGGGTGCCGCGCAGACCGGCACCGGCAAGACCGCCGCGTTTTCGCTGCCGCTGCTGCAGAAGATGCTGCGCCACGAAAACGCATCGGCGTCGCCGGCCCGACACCCGGTGCGCGCACTGGTGCTGGCACCGACTCGCGAGCTGGCCGACCAGGTGGCCGCCAGCGTCAAGGCCTATGCCAGGCACACGCTGCTGCGCTCGACCGTCGTGTTCGGCGGCATCGACATCAAGCCGCAAGCGCTCGAACTGAAGACAGGGGTCGAGGTGCTGATCGCCACGCCGGGCCGGCTGCTCGACCACATCGAGTCGAAGAACTGCGTGCTCAACCAAGTGGAGTACGTGGTGCTCGACGAGGCCGACCGCATGCTCGACATCGGCTTCCTGCCCGACCTGCAGCGCATCCTGTCGTACCTGCCCAAGCAGCGGCAGACGTTGCTGTTCTCGGCCACGTTCTCGCCCGAGATCCGGCGCCTGGCGCAGAGCTACCTGCAGGAGCCGGTCACCGTCGAGGTGGCGCAGCGCAATGCCGCCGCGTCGACCGTCGAGCAGCACTTCTACAGCGTCACCGAGGAGGACAAGCGCCGCGCGGTGCGCCAGCTGGTCGCGCGGCGCGAGCTGTCGCAGGCGCTGGTGTTCGTCAACTCCAAGCTTGGCGCGGCGCGCCTGGCACGCGCCTTCGAGCGCGACGGCTTGAACACCACCGCGCTGCACGGCGACAAGTCGCAGGACGAGCGGTTGAAAGCGCTCGACGCCTTCAAGCGCGGCGACGTGCACCTGCTGGTGGCCACCGACGTGGCCGCGCGCGGCCTCGATATCGTCGACCTGCCAGCCGTCTTCAACTACGACGTGCCGTTCAACGCGGAAGACTACGTGCACCGCATCGGCCGCACCGGGCGCGCGGGTCAGTCGGGGCTTTCGGTGACCCTTGTCACGCGCGACGACACGCGGATGGTCGGCGACATCGAGCGCCTGATCAAGAAGAAGATCGAGATCGAGCCGTTCGAGTTCGACGACGAGCGGCCACGGCGCCCGCCGCGGCGCATGCGCGACGAAGACGACGATCGCCGCCCGAATGTGCCAGCGGAGCGCGTGGCAGAGCGCCGCGTGCAGCCCGCCGCGCCGGTCGACCCGCTGTTCGACAAGCCCTACGAACCTAGCGGCAGCGCTGTGCCGTCGTGGGAGGTGTCGCAGCCGGCGCCGCTGAACCCGCGGCGCGCGGTGTCGGCCAACATCAAGCCGCGGCGCAAGGTGGCCTCGCTGCTGGGTGGCGGACGCGGCTGACGCGACGCCGCCAGCGCGCCTCGCGCCGATGTGGCGCGCGCTGTTCTGGCTCGCCGTCGTCGCGGGGGTCGTGCTGGCGCTGTGGCCGCAGCCCGATTCCGAGCCGTGGTTCCCCCAATCCGACAAGGTCAAGCATGCGCTGTCGTTCGCAGTGCTGGTCTGGCTCGGCGTGCGCGGCGGCTATCGGCGCTGGTGGTCGCTGGTCGCCGGCCTGTTGCTGCTCGGGGGCGCGATCGAGGTGGCCCAGAGCTTCACGGCCACGCGGTCGGCCGAGTGGCTCGACTGGTTCGCCGACGCCATCGGCATCGCGGTTGGCTGGATCGGCACGTCGATCGAAGCGCGCTTGCATCGTGGCCGCTCAGCGGCCCAGGAACAAGAAGACCGCCGGTAGCTTGTCCGGAAGATCGGGTGGCGCCTCGCGCCATCGGCTCACCGGCTTCATGCGGCACCAGCCTTCGGGCCAGCCGAGCGCGCAGGCCACGCACAGCCGCGTCGTCGGCGCCAGGTGGCGCAGCAGCGCTTGCAGCAGCGTCGCGTTGCGATACGGCGTCTCGATCGAGATCTGCGTCTGGTCGAGGCGCCGCGATACGGCTTCGAGCTCGCGGATGCGCGCGGCGCGCGCATCGTCCTTGACCGGCAGGTAGCCGACGAAGGCGAACTGCTGGCCGTTCAGGCCGCTGGCGGCCAGCGCGAGCATCAGCGCGCTGGCACCAGGCAGCGGTTCGACCACAAGGCCCAGCGCATGCGCCTGCGCCACCAGCGCCGCACCCGGGTCGGCCACGGCCGGCAGCCCCGCCTCCGACAGCAGGCCGATGTCGTGCCCCTGCTGGGTAGGTTCAAGCAGCGCGGCCAGATCGCGGTCCGACGGCACTTCGCCGCGGCCTTTGACCGGCCGAGGCAGTTCGCGGATCGACTGCAACTGCAGCGGCATCGTCAGCGGCACCACTGCCGCCACCCGCTTGATGAACGCACGCGCCGTCTTGGCGTCCTCGACGACCCAATGCGTCAGCACGGCGGCGCGCTGGATCACCGCCAGCGGCAGGCCGGTATCGAGTGGGAGCGGTTGCGGCGATCCGAAGTCGAGCAGGTTGGGCACCAAGACCAGGCTGCCCTTGCGCGACGGCGATGCGGTCATGCCGCGAACAACGGGTCGACACCGGCTGCACGGAGCATCGCGGCGGTACGGATCAACGGCAGGCCCACCAGCGCCGTCGGGTCGTCCGATTCGATCGCATCGGCCAGCACGATGCCCAGGGTCTCGCACTTGGCACTGCCCGCGCAGTCGTAGGGCTGCTCGAGCCGGAGGTAGCGCTCGATCTCTTCGTCGCTCAACGGCCTGAATCGCACGGTGACCGTGACCAGCTGCTCCTGCACGAAGCCACTGGCTGCGCGCGCCACCGCCACCGCGGTGTGGAAGTGCACCGCGCGGCCTCGCATCGACCGCAGCTGCTCGCGGGCCCGCTCGTGCGTCCCGGGCTTGCCCAGCGCGGTGCCGTCGAGCTCGGCCACCTGATCGGAGCCGATCACGACGGCCAGCGGCTCGCGTGCCGCCACGGCCTGGGCCTTGGCCAATGCCAGGCGGCGCGCCAACGCGGCCGGTGCCTCGCCGGGTGCGGCCGACTCGTCCACCTGCGGTGCGACGACCGTGAAGGGCAGGCGCAGCCGCTCGAGCAACTCGCGTCGATAGCGCGACGTCGACGCGAGGATCAGCGGCGGCGTACCCATGCGCGAATTGTCCCATTGCCCGCGCCTTACACTGGCCCGATGGGCGCGCGCAGCTTCGACCCGACCCGGCTCGACGTGGCCGTGCTGGCGGCCGAGGGCGCAACCCTCGAAGGGCGGCTTGCGGCGGCCGATCTGCCGCGCTGGCACGCGATGCAGTCACCGCCGGCGGGGGTGGCGCTGGAGCCGGTGCACTGGCAGGTGCGTGGCGAGTTGCGCCGAGCGATCGGTGGCCCGCAGATGTGGCTGCATCTGCACGCCGATGCCGTGGCTTGGCCCACCTGCCAGCGGTGCCTGCAGCCGTTCAGCGAGGCTCTGGTCGTCGACCGCGCACTGCATTTCGTGGACGACGAGGCGCAGGCCGAGGCACTCGACGCCGAGAGCGAAGACGACGTGCTGGCGCTGACGCCGGCGCTCGACCTGCCCGCGCTGCTGGAAGACGAGCTGGTGCTGGCTTGGCCGATCGTGCCGCGACACACGCAGTGCAGCGCCCCCCAGCACCGCGCGGGCGAGGCCGCCTCCGCGGAACCGGGGCCGTTCGCATCGCTGGCCGCGTTGAAGCCGCGTCCGAGTGGGCACTGACTCGGCTTTGACGGTTGCTGCAGCCCGGGCTGGCCAGGCCAGGTCCCTCCAGTCGATCTGCGGGCCGCTGCTAGAATGCTCGGCTTTCCGAGGTGGGCTGGCCTTGCTGGCGCAGCGCCCTTCGAGCCGCCCACAGCGCGACCTGAGCGCAGCTACGCACCCGCTGACGCGGTGGTGCACTGGAGATTCCCATGGCCGTTCAACAGAACAAGAAGTCGCCGTCCAAGCGCGGCATGCATCGTGCTCACAATGCGCTGACCACACCCGGCACGGCGATCGAGCCCACCACGGGCGAGGTGCATCTGCGGCACCACATCAGCCCCACCGGCTTCTATCGCGGCCGCAAGGTGCTGAAGGGCAAGACCGAGTCCTGACCGGGCGCCCGGGGCCGCACGGCCGGGGGTTTTCGGCCGCGCCCGCTTGCGGAATCCCCCGGGCTTGACCTACCGTTAGCCAGTGAGTCCGCTGCCACCCCTCGCACGCGTGCGCATCGCGGTCGACTGCATGGGCGGCGACCATGGGCCCGCGGCCACTCTGCCGGGCTGCAAGGCGTTCCTGTCCTCCCATCCCAACGCCGAGCTGGTGCTGGTGGGCACCGAGGCGGCGCTGGCCGCCGCGGCGCGATGGGATCGCTGCACCTGCGTGATCGCCACCGAGGTGGTGAGCATGGACGATCCGATCGAAGTCGCGATGCGGCGCAAGAAGGACTCGTCGCTGCGGGTGGCGATCAACCAGGTCAAGGCGCCGGAAGGCGGCGAGGCCGCTGCGCATGCCTGCGTGTCGGCGGGCAACACCGGCGCGCTGATGGCGGTGGCGCGCTACGTGCTCAAGACCGTCGAGGGCATCGACCGGCCGGCCATCGCCGCGCTGCTGCCCAACGAGAAGGGCCGCTTCACGCAGGTGCTCG
>DATIFD010000348.1:0-5074 GCA_035455385.1 Burkholderiaceae bacterium | reverse complement strand
GTCGAGCTGCCGCAGGCGGTGCATCCGTGGTTCGTCGGCGTGCAGTTCCATCCGGAGTTCAAGAGCACGCCGTGGGACGGGCATCCGCTGTTCATCAGCTTCGTGCAGGCGGCGCTGTCGCACAAGGCAAGGCGCGACGGCGTCGCCGAGCCGCAGAAGGCCGCGGCCTGAGGATCGACGCACGATGAAGCTGTGCGGTTTCGAGGTCGGGCTGGATCGGCCGCTGTTCCTGATTGCCGGTCCGTGCGTGGTCGAATCGGAGCAGCTGCAGATGGACGTGGCGGGTCGCCTGAAGGAGATGACCGCGGCGCTGAAGATGCCGTTCATCTTCAAGTCGAGCTACGACAAGGCCAACCGCTCCAGCGGCACGTCGTTCCGCGGCCCCGGCATGGACAAGGGCCTGGAGATCCTGGCCAAGGTCAGGCGCGAGCTGAGGGTGCCGGTGCTGACCGACGTGCACACCGAAGCCGAGATATCCGAGGTCGCCCGGATGGTCGACGTGCTGCAGACACCGGCCTTCCTGTGCCGGCAGACCGACTTCATCCGTGCCGTTGCACAGTCGGGCAAGCCGGTCAACATCAAGAAGGGCCAGTTCCTCGCGCCGCACGACATGAAGAACGTGATCGACAAGGCGCGTGCGGCCGCCCGCGAGACGGGCTTGAACGAGGACAACTTCCTCGCCTGCGAGCGCGGCGTGAGCTTCGGCTACAACAACCTGGTGAGCGACATGCGCTCGCTGGCCATCATGCGCGAGACCGGCGCCCCGGTGGTCTTCGACGCCACGCATTCGGTGCAGTTGCCGGGGGGCCTGGGGCAGGGTTCCGGCGGCCAGCGCGAGCACGTGCCGGTGCTGGCGCGCGCCGCGGTCGCGGTGGGCATCGCCGGCATCTTCATGGAGACCCACCCCGACCCGGCCAAGGCGCTGTCCGACGGGCCGAACGCGGTGCCGTTGAAGCATATGCGGGCACTGCTCGAACAGCTGATCGCGCTCGACCAGGTGGTCAAGCGCCAGCCGCTGCTCGAGAACGATTTTTCGTGCTGACCGTACCGAACCACAAAGCGGAGACAAGCCGATGCCGGTCGCCTACCTGATGGTCGAGATGCACATCACCGATCCCGAGGGCTACAAGGCCTACATGGCCGCGGCGCCAGCGGCGGTCAAGGCCGCCGGCGGCGAGTACCTGGTGCGAGGCGGCCGCCACGAGACGCTCGAAGGCGACTGGCGGCCGCACCGCGTGGCGTTGCTGCGCTTCCCGAGCTACGAGCAGGCCAAGGCGTTCTACGACGGCGAGATGTACGTCGCCGCGCGCGCCAAGCGCAAGGGCAAGACCGAATACTTCAACATGGTGCTGGTCGAGGGCGTCGACGCACAGCCCGCCTGACAACAACGAGCTGAAAGGTCCTTCGTGAGTGCAATCGTCGATATCGTCGGCCGCGAGATCCTCGACAGCCGCGGCAACCCCACCGTCGAGTGCGACGTGCTGCTCGAGTCCGGCACGATGGGGCGCGCCGCGGTGCCCAGCGGGGCGTCCACCGGCAGCCGCGAAGCGATCGAGCTGCGCGACGGCGACAAGGCGCGCTATGGCGGCAAGGGCGTGCTGCGCGCGGTCGAGCACATCAACACCGAGATCAGCGAAGCGGTGCTCGGGCTCGATGCGTCGGAGCAGGCCTTTCTCGACAAGACGCTGATCGACCTCGACGGCACCGAGAACAAGAGCCGGCTCGGCGCCAACGCGACGCTGGCGGTCAGCATGGCGGTGGCGCGCGCCGCGGCCGAGGAGTCCGGCCTGCCGCTGTACCGTTACTTCGGCGGCTCCGGTGGCATGAGCATGCCGGTGCCGATGATGAACGTGATCAACGGCGGTGCCCACGCCAACAACAACCTCGACCTGCAGGAGCTGATGATCATCCCGCTGGGCGCGCCGAGCTTCCGCGAGGCGGTGCGCTACGGCGCCGAGGTGTTCCAAGCGTTGAAGAAGATCATCGACGGCAAAGGCATGAGCACCGCGGTCGGCGACGAAGGCGGTTTCGCGCCCAACGTCGCGAGCCACGAGGCAGCGCTGCAGATGCTGGTCGAAGCGATCGACAAGGCCGGCTTCACGCCGGGACAGCAGGTGGCGATCGGTCTCGATTGCGCGGCCAGCGAGTTCTACAAGGAGGGCAAGTACCACCTGAGCGGCGAAGGCATGATCCTCACCGCGGCCGAGTGGACCGACATCCTCTCGGGCTGGGCCGACAAGTACCCGATCGTCTCGGTCGAGGACGGCATGGCCGAGAACGACTGGGACGGCTGGAAGCACCTCACCGAGCGGCTCGGCGGCAAGCTGCAACTCGTCGGCGACGACCTGTTCGTCACCAACACCAAGATCCTCAAGGAAGGCATCGCCAAGCGCGTCGCCAACTCGATCCTGATCAAGATCAACCAGATCGGCACGCTGAGCGAGACCTTTGCCGCGATCGAAATGGCCAAGCGGGCCGGCTACACCGCGGTGATCAGCCACCGTTCGGGCGAGACCGAGGACGCCACCATCGCCGACATCGCCGTGGGCACCAACGCCGGCCAGATCAAGACCGGCTCGATGAGCCGCAGCGACCGCATCGCCAAGTACAACCAGCTGCTGCGCATCGAGGAGGACCTGGGCGACGTCGCGCACTACCCCGGCCGCGACGCGCTGTACTGCCTGCGCTGAAGGCCCGGCGCCCATGATCAGCGCACGCACCGCCACCTGGCTCCTGGTCACGCTGCTGGTGCTGGTGCACCTGGGGCTGTGGTTCGGCAAGGGCAGCGTGCCGCACGTGTGGAGCCAGCGCGCCCAGCTGGCCGCACAGCGCGCGCAGAACGAGGAGGCGCAGCGCCGCAACCAGCGCATGGCCGCCGAGGTGCTCGACCTCAAGGCCGGCCTCGAGATGATCGAGGAGAAGGCGCGCGGCGAATTGGGCATGGTCAAGCCCGACGAAGTGTTCGTCCAGGTCAGCCCGAAGCGCTAGTTGGAGCGACCCCTGCGCTCCTGTCGTTGGCTTCGACCAGCCCCGTGCCGCTGACATGCTCGAGCGGGCGCTGAGCCTCGCCGGGCCGGCGCTCGCCCCGGCGTTCGTGCTCTGGGGCTCGCCGATCACCTGGCTCGAGCTCGTGGCGGTCGTGCTGTCGCTCGCGATGGTGTGGTGCAACCTGCGCGTCAACGTCACCGGCTGGCCGTTGGCCATCGCCTCGTCAGCGCTGTACGGGCTGCTGTTCGCGGCCAGCCGGCTCTATGGCGAGGCCACGCTGCAGTTGCTGTTCATCGTGGTCGCCTTCTGGGGCTGGTGGCAGTGGCTGCGCGGGCGCGGCGGCGACGGCGAGCTGCTGCGCGTGCACCGCATGAGCCGCACGCAGGTGGCGTGGGTGGCGGGGCTGACGCTGGCCGCATGGCCGCTGCTGGGCCTGCTGCTGCGGCACCACACTGACAGCGACGTGCCGTACCTCGACGCGCTGCCCACCGCCGCGAGCGTGGCAGGCCAGTTCCTGCTCGGCCGCAAGCTGGTCGAGAACTGGCTCGTCTGGTTGGTCGTCAACGTGTTCAGCGTCGGGCTGTTCGCCTACAAGGGGCTGTGGCTGACCGCGCTGCTGTATGCGGTGTTCGCGCTGCTGTCGGTGGCCGGCTGGCGCGCCTGGCGCACCCGCCTGTCGGCCGGCGCCGCGTGACAATGGCCGGTGGACTGGCTCATACCCCGCTGATGGAACCCATCGATTCGCCCGCTGGCACGCCGACGCTGCACGTCGACGGCGCCGTTGCCACGCTGACGCTGCGCCGGCCACGACAGGCCAACCGTCTCGAACCGGATGATCTGCTGGCGATCAGCGAACACGTCGCCCAGGTCAACGCGACCCCCGGCGTGCTGGTGCTGCGCATCGAGGCCACCGGCAAGACGTTCTGCGCCGGTTACGACATCGGCCAGATCGGCGGCACGCGAACCGTGGCATTCGAGGACATGGTCAACGCACTCGAGGATGCGCGCCCGGTGACGATCGCGCTGCTGCAAGGCGGCGTCTATGGCGGCGCCACCGACCTGGCGCTGGCGTGCGACTTCCGCCTCGGCAGCACGGCCACCGAGATGTTCATGCCGGCGGCGCGCCTGGGGCTGCACTTCTATCGCCGCGGCCTCGAGCGCTACGTCTCGCGCCTCGGCATCGATCAGGCCAAGCGGCTGTTCCTGACCGCCGAGAAGATCGATGCTCGTCAAATGCAGGCGATCGGCTTCCTCACGCACCTGACGAGCCCCGATGCGTTGCACGACAGCGCGGACCGGCTCGCCACCACGCTGGCGGCCATGGCGCCGCTGGCGCTGCTGGGCATGAAGAAGAACCTGAACCGCATCGCCCGCGGCACGCTCGACCCCGACGACCTGCGACGCGACATCGAGCGCACCGCGGCTTCGCGCGACCTGCTGGAAGGCCGCGCCGCATGGGCCGAGAAGCGCTCCCCTCGCTTCTCGGGCGAATGACGATGACAGCGCCGGCACCGGACGCACCCGGTGCAGTGATCGCGCTCATCGGCGCCGAGAGCACGGGCAAGACCACGCTCGCGCGCGCATTGGCCGAGCGTCTGGCCGCGCAGGGCCGCCGCGTCGCGCGGATCGACGAGGTGCTGCGCGAGTTCTGCGACCGCGAGGGCCGCACGCCGCGGCCCGACGAGCAGGCAGGCATCGCCCGCGAGCAGTCGCGACGCATCGCCGACGCCGCGCGCACGCACGAGGTCGTGATCGCCGACACCACGGCGCTGATGGTCGCCGTCTACAGCCAGATGCTGTTCGACGACGAGTCGCTGCTGGCTGGCGCGCTGGCCGAGCAGGCGCGCTGTCGTGCGACGCTGCTGACTGCGCTCGACCTGCCCTGGGTCTCCGATGGGTTCATCCGCGATGGCGCCCACGTGCGGGCACCGGTCGACACGCTGCTGCGCGCGGCCCTGCATGGCGCCGGCGTGGGCTACAGCGTGGTCGCCGGCCACCGGGATCAGCGGCTGGCCAACGCCGAACGCGCAGTCGCGGCGGCGCTGCGCATGGCGGCGCCCGGCGACGCGGTGCGCTGGCGCGCCGT
>DATIFD010000347.1:0-8877 GCA_035455385.1 Burkholderiaceae bacterium | reverse complement strand
GCGCTGCGCGAGCGCGCGATGGCCTGGCCACCCGAGCGCGCCGCTGCCGAATGCGGTGTCTCCGCCGACGACATCCGCGAGCTGGCACGCGACTACGGAACCGCCAGGCCCGCGGCGATCCGCCTGAACTACGGCATGCAGCGCGTCGCCGGCGGCGGCAACGCAGTGCGGCTGATCGCGCTGCTGCCGTGCCTCACGGGTGCCTGGCGGCATCGCGCCGGCGGGCTGCTGCTGTCGTCGTCGGGCTGGTTCAAGAGCGTCCGCGACGACGCTGCGTTGTACCGACCCGACCTGCTCGCGGGCCGCAGGCCGCGCACGATCAACATGAGCACGATCGGCGACGATCTGCTGCGCGAGGGCTCGACGGCGTTCGGCCCGAAGATCGAGGCACTGGTGGTCTACAACAGCAATCCGGTGGCGGTGGCGCCGGACTCGTCACGCGTGGTCAAGGGCTTTGCGCGCGAAGACCTGTTCACCGTGGTGCTCGAGCATTTCATGACCGACACCGCCGACCATGCCGACATCGTGCTGCCGGCCACGACCCAGCTCGAGCACCTCGACGTGCATATCGCGTATGGCCACACCTACGCGATGTACAACGAGCCGGCGATCGCGCCGCTCGGCGAAGCAAAGCCGAACACGCAGATCTTCCGCGAGCTGGCGCAGCGCATGGGGTTCTCGCAGCCGTGCTTCGCCGACGACGACGCCGTGCTGGCGCGCACGGCGCTGCCGGGCATCGACTTCGATGCGTTGCGGCGCGACGGCTGGGTCAAGCTGGCGCTGCCCGACGCGCCGTTCGCCGACGGTGGTTTCCAGACGCCCGGCCGCAAGGTGCGCATCGACGCGCCGGGCCTCGGCGTGCCCGACTACGTGGCCCCGTACGAGGGTGCGCGCTCGCCGCTGGGCGCGCGCTATCCGCTGGCGATGATCTCGCCGCCGGCGCGCAACTTTCTCAATTCGAGCTTCGTCAACGTGGCCAGCCTGCGCGAGGCGGAGCGCGAGCCGCTGCTGGAGATGCATCCCGACGACGCGGCGGCGCGCGGCATCGCCGACGGCGCGCTGGTGGAGGTGTTCAACGACCGCGGGCACTACCACTGCCGCGCCCGCGTCGGCGAGCGCGCGCGCCGGGGCGTGGTGAACGGCCTGGGCGTTTGGTGGCGCAAGTTCGGTGTGCGGGGCACCAACGTCAACCAGCTGACCAGCCAACGGCTGACCGACATCGGCCGGGCGCCCACGTTCTACGACTGCCGCGTCGAGGTCCGGCTGGCGTGACGCCCCGGCGACGGCTGCAGTGCGACGTGCGACGCTGCTGATGGCGGGATTGGGCGGCCTCGCGGCCGTGGGCATCGCCGTGGCGGCGCTGACCTGCGGGCTGAGCGGTTGTTCGTCGCTCGCCTACATCGGGCAGTCGGTCGGCGGACACCTCGACGTGATGGAGCGCGCGCGTCCGCTGGACCAGTGGCTGGCCGACGGCGAGACGCCCGGCGCGCTGAAGCAGAAGCTGGCGTTGGCGCAGCGCATGCGCGCGTTCGCGGCGCGCGAGCTGCACCTGCCGGACAACGCGAGCTACACGCGCTATGCAGACATCGGCCGCAGTGCCGTGGTGTGGAACGTGGTGGCCACGCCCGAACTGTCGCTGACGCTGAAGACCTGGTGCTTCCCGATCATGGGCTGCGTCGGCTACCGCGGCTACTTCGACAAGGCGGGTGCCGACGCGCTGGCGGCCGAGTTGCGCGCGCAGGGGCTCGAAGTCGACGTGTACGGCGTGCCGGCGTACTCGACGCTCGGCTGGACCAACTGGCTGGGCGGCGATCCGCTGCTGTCGACCTTTATCGGCTGGCCCGATGCCGAGGTGGCGCGGCTGATCTTCCACGAGCTGGCGCACCAGGTGGCGTATGCGGCCGACGACACCGCGTTCAACGAGTCGTTCGCGGTGGCGGTGGAGCGGATCGGCGGCACCCGATGGCTCGCCGAGCACGGCGACGCCGCGGCGCGGCGCGAGTTCGACGCCGTGCAGGTGCGCCGCGAGGAGTTCCGCGCCTTGATGCTGAAGACCCGCACCGCGCTGGCCGACCTGTATGCGCAGCCGCTGCCCGACGCCGACAAGCGCAAGCGCAAGGCCGAACTGTTCGACGCGCTGCGCGCAGACTATGCGCGCCTGAAGCGCGAGCGCTGGGGTGGCTTCGCGGGCTACGACCCGTTCGTCGCGCGCGTCAACAACGCGGCGCTGGCGGTGCAGGGGGCCTACAACGACCTGGTGCCGGCGTTCGAGAGCCTGTTCGAGCGCAAGGGCGGCGACTTCGACGCCTTCTACGCCGAGGTCCGGCGTTTGGCCGCATTGCCCAAGGCCGAGCGGCAGGCCACACTGCGAGCGATCCAGGCAGGAGCCAGCTAGATGCCCGACATCCGAATCCATCGCGACCACAAGCTCGGGCTGGCCAAGGCCCGCAAGGTGGCCTGGGCGTGGGCCGAGGAGGTGGAGGAGAAGTTCGACATGACCTGCACGGTGATCGAAGGCAAGACGACCGACACGGTGGAATTCACCCGCACGGGTGTCTACGGCCGGCTGATCGTGGCGGCCGACCACTTCGATCTCGACGCCAAGCTCGGATTCCTGCTGGGGGCGTTTGCCAAGACCATCGAGGCCGAGATCGAGAGGAATCTCGACACCTTGCTCGGCCAGGCAACAGGCCCGGCCAGGAAGGCCTCGCCAAAGAAGAAGTGACGCCCGCGACGCACGCCGACGCCGCGACGCCGGCTACTTCAGCGACTCGATCAGGTCGACGTATTCCTGCATCGCGGCCGCCGCCTCCTTGCCCTTGACGCCGTTCCAGGCGTCCCATTTGGCGCGGCCGATCATGTCGGAGAAGCCTGGCCGCTTGCCCTCGACGTCGCCGACCGTGGCCTGCTTGTACAGCGCGTAGATCTGCAGCAGCGTCGCGTTGTCGGGCTTCTCGGGCAGCTTCTTGCTCTCGGCAACGGCTTTCTCGAAGGCGGCTTTCAGGTCGGCCATGGCGGTTCCTCTCCGGGCTTGTGACGGTTGACGCCCGGCATCTTAGCCAGCATCGTTGCGGCGCCCCTGACGAAGCGCAACCCGAAGCGAGGAGATGCCCGATGCCAGCGACCGCCAGCGAACGCATGTCGCGCGTCGACACCGCCTGGCTGCGCATGGACAACGACGTCAACCTGATGATGATCGTCGGTGTCTGGCTGCTGCGACCGGCGCTCGACTACGAGCGGTTCTGCGAGCGCGTGGTCGACCGCCTGCTGCGCTACGACCGCTTCCGGCAGAAGGTCGTGCAGGACGCCATCGGTGCGCTGTGGGTCGAGGACGACGAGTTCGACGTCCGCCGGCACGTGGTGCGCGAAAGGCTCGTGCGGCGCAAGGGCCAGAGCGAGCGCCAGGCGCTGCAGGCGCTGTGCGGGCGGCTGGCCACGCAGCCGCTCGATCCGGCGCGACCGCTGTGGCAATTCCACCTGATCGAGGACTACGAAGGCGGCTCGGCGGTGATCCAGCGCATCCACCATTGCATAGGCGACGGCATCGCGCTGATCTCGGTGACTTTGTCGATCACCGATGGTGGCCACGAGCCGCCGTCGCGCAGGCCGCGCCGCGCCGACGATGATGCCGAGGGGGACTGGCTGATCGATTCGGTGATTCAGCCGGTGACCGAGGTCGTGGTCAAGGCGCTGGACATGACCGGCAAGGGCGCCGCGCGGTCGGCGCAGGCGCTGTCGCAGCCGCTGTCCGGGTCGCTCGATCTGGCCCACATGGGCTACCAGGCACTCAGCGATGTGGCCGCGCTGCTGTTGATGCCCGACGACTCGCCGACCCGGCTGAAAGGCATGCCCGAGGGCCACAAGCGCGTGGCCTGGAACGAGCCGCTGCCGATCGATGCCGTCAAGGCCATCGGCAAGGGGCTCAACTGCTCGATCAACGACGTGCTGCTGTCGTGCGTGGCCGGCGCAATCGGACAGTACCTGCGCGACAGCGGCGACGATCCCGGCGGGCAGGAGATCCGCGCGATGGTGCCGGTGAACCTGCGGCCGCTCGAGGAGGGCTGGCAGCTGGGCAACAAGTTCGGGCTGGCGCCGCTGGTGCTGCCGATCGGCATCGAGAACCCGATCGAGCGCGTCTACGCGGTGCGCCAGCGCATGAACGAGCTCAAGGGCAGCTACCAGCCCCTGCTGGCATTCGCGGTACTGGCGGTGGCCGGGCTGATGATCAAGCCCGTGCAGGACGTGATCCTGAACCTGTTCGCCAAGAAGACCACCGCGGTGATGACCAACGTGCCGGGGCCGGCGAAGCCGCTGACCTTCTGCGGCTCGACGGTGCGGCAGACGATGTTCTGGGTGCCCGCGTCGGGCCACATCGGCATCGGCGTGTCGGTGCTCAGCTACGCCGGCGGCGTGCAGTTCGGCCTCATCACCGACGCCAGGCTGTGCCCCCATCCGCAGGCGATCATCGACCGCTTCCAGCCGGAATTCGAGAAGCTGCTGCTGTTGACGTTGATGCTGCCATGGGGCGAGACCGGACGTGAGCCGGCGCCTGCGCGCCGGCGAACGCCTGTCGAGCGGGCCGGGCATGCAGGCCCGGCCCTGGGGTGAGTGGCGAAGTGCTCCCGCCGTGAGCCGGCGCCTGCGCGCCGGGCGCGCTAGTCTTCCAGCTCTTCCTTTGCCATCTCCACGTCGAGCCGCTCCATCGCGTCGAGTGGTTCGCAGGCCGCAGCCTCGGCGTACAGCTTCTCGGCCTCCTTCATCCTCTTGTCGCCCTCGAGCATCACCAGGCCGTTGGCGTACTCGATGCGCGCGATCGCGCTGCTGGGGTTGAGCTTCAGCGCCTGCTGGTACATCTTCAGGCCGGTCGCCGAGTCGGCGCCCTGCGTCTTGCCGAGCAGCTTGCCGACCTTGTCGATCACCTCGGCATGGAACGCACCGAGCGCGATGTGCGCATCGGCATGCTTGGGCTGCAGCTTGATGGTGGTCTCCAGCGCGTTCTTCACCTTGCTGCCGAGGCCTTGCGCCAGCGCCTTGGCCACGCTGATGCCCTGGCTGTAGCGGCCCAGCGCGTAAGCCATCCAATAGTAGGCATTGGGATTCTTCGGGTCGCTCTTCTGCAGTGCCTCGGCGCGCTCGACCACTTCAAGGAAGAGTGCCAGCTTGTTCTTCTCGCTCTTCTCGAGGTAGTTGGCGTAGATCGACTGCGCCTTGTTGGCCACCGTCAGCCCGGCGTCGCCGGCCTTCAGCCCGGCCTCGCACGCCTTCTGGAAGTCACCGGCATGAAACAGCGACCAGGCTGCAAGTACCTTGTCGTCCGATGGCCACGGCTCGGCGTCGCCGGCGTGCAGCCGCGCCCACTTCTTCTTCAGCGCTGCCGCGTCGAGGCGGTAGCCGTCGCTGTCGTACGGAAAAGCCGTCCACTTGGCCATCGGGGGTCTCCTCGTCGGTGTTGTCTCGTTCGGATCTACGCGCTCGCGGCGGCATTGTCCCGGTAGGCGCCGGCCAGCGTCATCAGGTGTTCGCGCGCCGCCGGCTCGAGGTATGGCAGCAGCAGGCTGAGCACGTGGAACGCGCCGCGGTTCAGGGCGGCCGACGCGCTCTCGGGCTCCAGCGCGCGGCGCGGGTCGCGCACGTACTCGTAGCTGAGCCAGTAGGTCAGCACCACCACCATCGCGCTGGAGACGGTGGCAGATTCGATCGGCTCCAGCGCGATGGCCTGGCCGCGCGCCAGGCCATCGAGCAACGCCTGGATGGCCCGCCCCTTGTCCTGCAGCACGGCCTGGAAGTGTGTCTCGAGGCGCCGGTTCTTGCTCAGCAGATCGTTGAGGTCGCGATAGAGGAAGCGGTAGTTCCAGATCAGCTCGAACAGCATGTGCACGAACAGCCAGGCGTCCTCCACGTTGCGCACGCTGTCGGCCGCACCCAGCAGCTCGGCCAGCGCGCGCTCGTAGCGGTCGACGAGCGCGTTGATCAGCTCGTCCTTGGCCGGGTAGTGGTAGTACAGGTTGCCCGGGCTGATGCGCAGCTCGGCGGAGATCGCCGTCGTGCTGACGTTGGGCTCGCCGAAGCGGTTGAACAGCTCGAGCGTCACCTCGAGGATCCGCTCGGCGGTGCGTCGTGGCTTCTTCCTCTCCGTCATGGCGGCGGATTCTTGCATTGGAAGCGCCCGGCGTCGCCTGCCTACAATCCCGTCCGATGCCAGCGGTGCGGTTCCAAGAAGTCGGAAAGACCTACGCCGGGCCACGCGGAACGCTGCGCGCGCTCGACGGCGTCAGCTTCGACATCGAGCCCGGCGAGTTCTTCGGCCTGCTCGGGCCCAACGGCGCCGGCAAGACCACGTTGATCAGCATCCTCGCCGGACTCACCCGCGCCAGCAGCGGCCACGTCAGCGTGATGGGGCACGACGTGGTGGCCGACTACGCCGCTGCGCGGCGCTCGCTCGGCGTGGTGCCGCAGGAGCTGGTGTTCGACCCGTTCTTCAGCGTGCGCGAGACGTTGCGCATCCAGAGCGGCTACTTCGGCGTGCACGACAACGAGGCCTGGATCGACGAGGTGCTGAGCGAGCTGGGCCTGGGCGACAAGGGCGATGCCAACATGCGGCAGCTGTCCGGGGGCATGAAGCGCCGCGTGCTGGTGGCGCAGGCGCTGGTGCACCGGCCACCGGTGATCGTGCTCGACGAGCCCACGGCCGGGGTCGACGTCGAGCTGCGCCAGACGCTGTGGCAGTTCGTGGCCCGCCTGAACAAGCAGGGCCACACGGTGCTGCTGACCACCCACTACCTGGAGGAGGCCGAGGCGCTGTGCGGCCGCATCGCGATGCTCAAGCAAGGCCGCGTGGTCGCGCTCGACCGCACCGCCAACCTGCTGGCCGGCACCGCGAGCACGATGCTGCGCTTCAAGACCGACGATCCGTTGCCGCCGGCCGTGGCCGCGCACGCCCGCGTCACCGGCCGCATCGCCCAGGTGAGCGCGCACGACGCCGCCGAGGTCGAGGCGATCCTCGGCCGACTGCGCGCGGCCGGCGTGCGCGTCGAAGACCTCGAGATCGGTCGTGCGGACCTCGAGGACGTGTTCCTCGAAATCATGCACGGCAGCGATGGCAAGCCGGTCAGCGCCGCGCCTGTGCACCTGCCAGTCGAGTGAGCGTCGCCGCGTAGCCCGGCGCCGTGGGCTCGTGCATGAAGTAGGCGTAGGCCTCGCGCCAACCGGTGGCGGCCAGACGCGCCGCCCAAGCAGCCAGGTCGGCCTCCGAGTAGTGCTCCAGCCGCAGCCGCACGTAGCCCCAGGGCGCGGTCTCGACCAGCGGCGGCGGCGCGTTGTCCTCGCGCTCGGAGAAGCACAACGACGCGCCGGCAACTCGCAGCGCCGCGTACACGTCGTCGTCGAACCAGGTCTCGTGGCGGAACTCGAACGCCGCGCGATGGTCGGCCGGCAGCAGCGCGACGAAGTCCCGCAGCCGCGGCACGTCCTTCTTCAGGTTGGGTGGCAGTTGGAACAGCACCGCGCCCAGCTTGGACCTCAGCGCCTCGAGGCTGCCGTACAGGTAGCGCAGTGGCTCCGCGGCGCCGTCGACCTTGAGCCGCGCATCGTGGGTGATGCGCCGTGTCGCCTTGATCGTGAAGCGAAACTGCGCCGGCGTCGTCTCGGCCCACTTGGCGAGCACTTCGCGCTTGGGGTTGCGGTAGAAGGTGTTGTTGATCTCGACCGTGTTCAGCCGCTGCGCGTACCACGCCAGCATGTCGTCGGGCGCCAGGTCGTCGGGGTAGAAGGAGCCCTTCCACTCCTTGTACGAATAGCCGCTGGCACCGGCCCACAGCCATGGCCCGATGGCGGACGACGCTGCGGCGTCTGACATGCTGCTATCGTGCCACCATGTCGGCATCGACGCTCACCGGCGCGCGCACGTTGTTCCACAAGGAGGTGCTGCGCTTCTGGAAGGTCGGCTTCCAGACCGTGGCCGCGCCGGTGCTCACCGCGATGCTGTACCTGCTGATCTTCGGCCACGTGCTCGAGGACCGCGTGCACGTGTACCCCGGCGTGCGCTACACCAGCTTCTTGATCCCCGGGCTGGTGATGATGAGCGTGCTGCAGAACGCGTTCGCCAATTCGAGCTCGTCGCTGATCCAGAGCAAGATCACGGGCAATCTGGTGTTCCTCCTGGTGACGCCGCTGTCGCCCGCCGCGTGGTACGCCGCCTATGTCGGCGCGTCGGTGGTGCGCGGGCTGGCCGTGGGGCTCGGGGTGCTCACGGTGACGCTGTGGTTCGCGCCGACGCTGCCCAAGGAGCCATGGTGGATCGTCGTCTTCGGCGTGCTCGGCGCCGCGATGATGGGTTCGTTCGGGCTCATCGCAGGGCTGTGGGCGGAGAAGTTCGACCAGATGGCGGCGTTCCAGAACTTCATCGTCGTGCCGATGACCTTCCTGGCCGGGGTCTTCTACTCGGTGCACTCGCTGCCCGCGTTCTGGCAGGCGGCGAGCCACCTGAACCCGTTCTTCTACATGGTCGACGGCTTTCGCCGCGGCTTCTTCGGGGTCAGCGACGTGTCCCCGTTGCTCAGTCTGGGCGTGGTGGCGCTGAGTTTCGCGGTCGTCGCGACCATCGCGCTCAGGCTGCTGCACACCGGCTACAAGATCCGGCACTGAGTTCGCTGCCGCGTGGAAGAGCTCTCGTGCGGCGATGCGAGCGACAGGGTGGTGTCGGCGCCCGTGTTCTCCGGCCCACGCTCGCGGGCGGCCGCTCACTGCCTGCGGAACTTCACCGCGTCAACGCCGACCAGGCACGCAGCCAGCCAGGACACCGCGAATGGGGCCTGCGCCCACGGACACCGACACCACCCTGCGGCGGCACTCTGGCATGACGTTTTGCGCCCGGGGTAT
>DATIFD010000346.1:0-8063 GCA_035455385.1 Burkholderiaceae bacterium | reverse complement strand
ATGTACGAGGCGATGGCGATGAACACCAGCACCACCAGCGAGCGCACGCTGCCGCCGCCCAGCCGTATCAGGTTGCGGTTGGCGCAGCCGCCGGCCAGCGTCATGCCGACGCCGAAGCTGAGGCCACCGACCAGCAGCGACAGCCACGACAGGTTCGGACGCTGCACCACGCTGTTGGCGAAGTTGACCTGTCCGCTGTACGCCAGCGCGCCGGCTCCCAGCATGGCCACCGCCATCGCCAGCAGCCACATGCGCAGGCGGCTCCAGTGCCCCATGACGACGACGTCCGACAACGCGCCCATGGTGCAGAAGTTGGTCTTGTTGGCGATCGCGCCGAAAAGCGTCGCGATCACGAACCCGCCCGTCACCACCAGCGTCGTGACGGAGTGTGCGGCCTGCGCCACGGGCCGGCGCGCCTCAGATGAACAGGCAGACGTCGGTATCGCCGGCGAACTTGAGGAAAGTCGCAGCGCCGCCGTACTCGATGCCCTCGATGAAGTCGGTTTTCTTGAAGTCAAACAGGTCGACGGTCATCTGGCAGGCGATGAACTTCACGTCGGCTTCGAGACACAGCGTGCGCAGTTCCTCGAGCGAAGCCACGCCCTTCTTCTTCATCTTCGCCTTCATCATCGTCGTGGCCACGTTCTCCATGCTCGGCAGTGCCTTGAGAAGCACCGGCATCGGTGGCATCGGCATCGCCGGGTTGGCCAGCGGGCTGATCTTGATGCCCTTGAGGCTCTTGCGCAGCAACTGCAACCCGTAGAAGGTGAAGAAGACCTGCACCTCCCAGCCCAGCGCCGCGGCCGTCGAGGAAAGGATGAGGGGCGGGTACGCCATGTCCAGCGCACCTTTGGTGGCGATGATCGCCATCTTCTTCTGGGCCATGCAATCTCCTCCTGTTTGCGAAGACCTTGCTGATGAATCGGGCCTCAGGCCTTCTTGATCAGGAAGACGTACTTCTTGTTCTCGGTGGTCGACGACAGCAGCGTATGGCCGGTCTGCTCGGTGAACGCCTGCATGTCGGACACCGAGCCCGGGTCCGTCGCGATCACGCGCAGCACCTGGCCCGACGCCATGTCGGCGAGGGACTTCTTGGTCTTCACGATCGGCATCGGGCAAGCCAGGCCCGAAGCGTCAAATTCCTTGTCGTAGCTCATCGGTACCTCCGTGTTGCCTCGGGTGGCGGGTTGCCGTCGCTGGTGGCATCGAGGCCGCGCGCCCGTCTCGGCGCAGCCCGGCTATTAGCTGGTAGCGTGCTGCGCGCGTCTATTACCGCTATGGGTGATCCACGATAGCCCATGTGGGTAGTGTGGAGATGCAGCGACGCGAGCGTGGATTCAGTGCACGGCGCGCGCCGGCCCGCTATGCGCGACGTCGCATCGACGGTCCGGGTTCGCCGCCGAAGATCGACGCCAGCTCGGACTCGCCCTGCTCGAGCACGAAGTAGCGCAGCGCCTCGGCGGCCGGCGACAGCGTCTTGGCCAGGTTGTTCACGACGTGCCAGCGCCTCATCACCGGCAGGCCCTCGACTTCGGGCGTCGCGATCAGGCCGAGCCTGACCTCGAGCGCGATCGTGTGCAGCGACAACAGGCTCACGCCCATCCCGGCCATCACCGCCTGCTTGATCGACTCGTTGCTCGCCATCTCCATCACGACGCGCATGTCGACGTGGTGCTCGCGCATGTACTCCTCGAGCGCGGCGCGCGTGCCCGAGCCGCTCTCGCGCACGATGAAGCCCTCGTTGACCAGCGCCTGCACGGGCACGTGGTCCAGCCGCGTGAACGGATGGTCCGGCGCGGTGACCAGCACGTGCGGGTGCATCGCGAACGGTTCGGCGCGCGTGGCCCACTCCTTGGGCGGCCGTCCCATGATGGCCAGATCGACCTCGTTGCGCTGCATCAGCTGTACCAGCTGCTCGCGATTGCCCAAGCGCAGCTGAACCTCGACCGCAGGGTGCTCGGCGCGAAAGCGCGCGAGCAGCCGCGGCACGAAGTACTCCGCGGTGCTCACCATGCCCACGCTGAGGCTGCCGCTCTGCAGGCCCTTGAAGCGGGCAACCGCGTCTTCGGCGTCCTTCAGCAGCGCCAGCATGCGACGCACGTAGGCGAGCAGGTACTCGCCCACCGTTGTCAGCGCCACCTGGCGGCCCTGGCGGTCGAACAGCGGCAGGCCGACCTGCGATTCGAGTTCCTTGATCTGCATCGTCACAGCCGGCGGCGTCAGGTGCAGCGCGGCTGCCGCGCGCGCGAAGCTCAGGTGGCGAGCCACCTCGGCGAACACCCGCAGCTGCCGGACCGTCACGTTCTTCATTCAGACGAGCTTAACCGATGGCAAACAATTTCTGAATGGCGCTTATTTGAGTCGATACCTACATTGGCCTGCATCGGCGCCGAGCGCCAAAGGTCCCAAGGGAGCAGGCATGAACAAGCCCGTCGAAACCGGCGTCATCACGGACGCCAAGAAGCGCTACAGCGCTGGCGTCCTCAAGTACCGGCAGATGGGCTACTGGAGCGCCGACTACGTGCCCAAGGACACCGACACGATCTGCCTGTTCCGCATCACGCCGCAGGAAGGCGTCGATCCGGTCGAGGCCGCCGCGGCGGTGGCCGGCGAGTCGAGCACCGCGACCTGGACCGTGGTCTGGACCGACCGGCTGACCGCGTGCGACAGCTACCGCGCCAAGGCCTACAAGGTCGAGCCGGTGCCCGGCCGGCCGGGCGAGTACTTCGCCTGGGTCGCCTACGACCTCTGCCTGTTCGAGGAGGGCTCGATCGCCAACATGACGGCCAGCCTGATCGGCAACGTCTTCAGCTTCAAGCCGTTGAAGGCAGCGCGGCTGGAGGACATCCGCATCCCGGTGGCCTACGTCAAGACCTTCAAGGGCCCGCCGACCGGCCTCGTGGTCGAGCGCGAGCGCCTCGACAAGTTCGGCCGCCCGCTGCTGGGCGCCACCACCAAGCCGAAGCTGGGCCTATCCGGCCGCAACTACGGCCGCGTGATCTACGAGGGCCTGAAGGGCGGCCTGGACTTCATGAAGGACGACGAGAACATCAACTCGCAGCCCTTCATGCACTGGCGCGACCGCTTCCTGTACGTGATGGACGGCGTCAACAAGGCCAGCGCCGCCACCGGCGAGGTGAAGGGCTCGTACCTGAACGTCACCGCCGCGACGATGGAGGACATGTACGAGCGTGCCGAGTTCGCGAAGGAGCTGGGCTCGGTGGTGCTGATGGTCGACCTGGTGATCGGCTGGACGGCGATCCAGAGCATGGCCAATTGGTGCCGCAAGCACGACATGATCATGCACATGCACCGTGCCGGCCACGGCACCTACACGCGGCAGAAGAACCACGGCGTCAGCTTCCGCGTGATGGCCAAGTGGCTTCGCCTGGCCGGATGCGACCACCTGCACACCGGCACCGCGGTCGGCAAGCTCGAAGGTGACCCGCTCACCGTGCAGGGCTACTACAACGTCTGCCGCGACAGCGTCACCAAGACCGACCTGCCGCGAGGCCTGTTCTTCGACATGGACTGGGCCGACACCAAGAAGGTGATGCCGGTGGCCTCGGGCGGCATCCACGCCGGCCAGATGCACCAGCTGATCGATCTGTTCGGCGACGACGTGATCCTGCAGTTCGGCGGCGGCACCATCGGCCACCCGGCGGGCATCCAGGCCGGCGCGGTGGCCAACCGCGTGGCGCTCGAGGCGATGGTGAAGGCGCGCAACGAAGGGCGCGACATCAAGAACGAAGGCCCCGCGATCCTGCAGAAAGCGGCCCAGTTCTGCACGCCGCTGCAGCAGGCACTCGACACCTGGAAGGACGTGTCCTTCAACTACGCCAGCACCGATCAGTCCGACTACGCCGTCACGCCGGCGATGGCCTGAGCCAGCCCGAGGAGCCCACACCATGATGACCAACCCCACCGGCCGCCTGACGCAGGGGCAGTTCAGCTTTCTGCCGGACCTCACCGACAGCGAGATCGCGGCCCAGATCGAGTACGGCCTGAAGAAGGGTTATGCCTGGAGCGTCGAATACACCGACGATCCGCACCCGCGCAACACCTACTGGGAGATGTTCGGCATGCCGATGTTCGACCTGCGCGACGCCGCCGGCGTGATGCAGGAGCTGCGCGAATGCCGCAAGACCTTCCCCCACCACTACATCCGCATGATGGCCTTCGACTCGACGCGCGGCGTCGAGTCGATCGCGATGAGCTTCATCGTCAACCGCCCGGCGCACGAGCCCGGCTTCGGCCTGGTCCGGCAGGAGGCCGAGGGCCGGCGCCTGCGCTACACGGTGCACAGCTACGCCACCGACCGCGCCGAAGGCCAGCGCTACGGGGGTTGACATGACGATCGACACGCTCGACTCATCCGCTGGCATCGCGGGCCGCCAGTACCGCATCGCGCCCAGCATCCTGTCGGCCGACTTCGCCCGCCTCGGCGACGAGGTGAGCAAGGTCATCGCTGCCGGCGCCGATTGGATCCACTTCGACGTGATGGACAACCACTACGTCCCGAACCTGAGCATCGGCCACTCGGTGGCGCAGTCGCTGAAGTCGCACACGCAGCGCCCGGACGGCAGCCATGCGCTGCTCGACGTGCACCTGATGGCGCAGCCGGTGGACGCATTGGCCGACCGCTTCGCCGAAGCCGGCGCCGACCTGATCAGTTTTCACCCCGACGCGTCGACGCACGTCGACCGCACGCTGCAACTCATCCGCAATGCCGGTTGCCAGGCCGGGCTGGCGTTCAACCCGGCCGAGCCGCTGGACGTGCTGGAGTGGGTGATCGACAAGGTCGACCTGGTCCTGATCATGAGCGTCAACCCCGGCTTCGGCGGCCAGACCTTCATCGAATCGTCGCTGCGCAAGATCGAGCGCGCGCGCCGGCTGATCGACGCCGAACGCGCGCGGTCCGGGCGCGACATCCGGCTCGAGGTCGACGGTGGCATCAAGGTCGACAACATCCGCCGCATCGCCGACGCTGGGGCCGACACCTTCGTGGCGGGCAGCGCGATCTTCGGCAAGCCCGACTACAAGGCAGTGATCGACGCGATGCGCGCCGCGCTGGCCGCGCGGTCCGAAGCCGAGGTCCTCGCCTGATGGGCGCTCCGCTGTACTCGATACCGGGTGCGGCGGTTCGCGCGCCGGCCTCCGACGCGGAGTCGCCGCCGGGCGCGGTGCCAACCACCGTGGCCGAGGTGCTGGCGCAGAGCCAGGTCGAGCCCGTGCTGGAGGAGCTGGACCACGACCTTGTGGGCCTGGTGCCGGTGAAGCAGCGCATCCGCGACATCGCGGCACTGCTGGTGATCGACAAGCTGCGCGCCGGCCACGGGCTGGCGGCGCAATCGCCGGAGCCGGCGCAGGGCCGCTCCCAAGACGGCCCCATCCCCTCGGGGGGCATGGGGGCCAACATCTCCTTGCACATGAGCTTCACCGGCAATCCGGGCACCGGCAAGACCACGGTGGCGATGCGAATGGCCGAGATCCTGCACCGCCTCGGCTACGTGCGCAAAGGCCACCTGGTGGCGGTGACGCGCGACGACCTGGTCGGTCAGTACATCGGCCACACCGCGCCCAAGACCAAGGAAGTGCTCAAGCGCGCGATGGGCGGCGTGCTGTTCATCGACGAGGCTTACTACCTGTACCGCCCGGAGAACGAGCGCGACTACGGCCAGGAGGCGATCGAGATCCTGCTGCAGGTGATGGAGAACCAGCGCGACGACCTGGTGGTGATCTTCGCCGGCTACAAGGACCGCATGGACACGTTCTTCAAGTCCAACCCGGGCTTGAGCTCGCGCATCGCGCACCACATCGACTTCCCGGACTATGAGCGCGACGAGTTGATGCAGATCGCCGATCGCATGCTGGCCTCGATGAAATACCGCTTCGATGACGGTGCCCGCCAGGCGTTCGCCGAATACCTGCAGCGCAGGATCGAGCAGCCGCATTTCGCGAACGCGCGCAGCGTGCGCAACGCGCTTGATCGCGCGCGCCTGCGCCAGGCGAGCCGCCTGTTCGCCGAGCGCGAGCGCGCGTTGTCGCGCGACGACCTGACCACCATCACCGAGTCCGACATCCGCGCCAGCCGGGTCTTCGCCGAGCGCTCGTCGGCGACGTCCTAGGGAGACGACGATGCCGCTGTCCCAGCGTTGGACCTTGACGCGCTACCTGATCGAGGAGCGCCGGCGCTACCCGCAGGCCAGCGGGGACCTCAACGCATTGATCCTCGACGTGTCGCTGGCGTGCAAGGCGATCGCCCGCATCGTGTCGTTCGGCGAGCTCGGCGATGGGTTGACGCAGCGCGCGCCGGTGCAGGCCGGCGCACAGAACGTCCAGGGCGAGGTGCAGAAGCCGCTCGACGTTCTGAGCAACGAGATCTTCGTGCGCATGAACGAGTGGAGCGGGCACCTCGCGGGCATGGCCTCGGAGGAGATGGAGCTGCCGCTGCAGATCCCGCAGAACTACTCGCGCGGCAAGTACCTGCTGGCGTTCGACCCGCTCGACGGGTCGAGCAACATCGACGTCAACGTCTCGGTGGGCAGCATCTTCTCGGTGCTGCGTGCGCCGCAGGACGTGGTCGACAGCGGGCGCGACGTCACCGAGGCCGATTTCCTGCAGCCCGGCGCCGCGCAGGTCGCGGCCGGCTATGCGCTGTACGGTCCCACGACGATGCTGGTGCTGTCGGTGGGCAACGGGGTGGCCGGTTTCACGCTGAACCCCAACCTCGGCGAATTCGTGCTGACGCACCCCAACATCCAGGTGCCGGCCGACGCGCACGAGTTCGCGATCAACACGTCCAACAGCCGCTTCTGGGAGCCGCCGGTCAAGCGCTACGTCGACGAGTGCCTGGCCGGTCGCACCGGGCCGCGCGGGCGCGACTTCAACATGCGCTGGATCGCCTCGATGGTGGCCGAGGCGCACCGCATCCTGATGCGCGGCGGCGTGTTCCTCTATCCGCGCGACACCAAGGATCCCGGCAAGCCCGGCCGTCTGCGTCTGCTGTACGAGGCCAATCCGATCGGCTTCGTGGTCGAGCAAGCCGGTGGCCGCGCGAGCACCGGGCGCCAGCCGATGCTGGGCGTCAAGCCGACCGCGCTGCATCAGCGCATCGGCGTGGTGTTCGGCTCGAAGAACGAGGTCGAGCGCATCGAGCGCTACCACCACGAGCCGTTGACCCGCGAGGCGCCGGCGCCGCTGTTCGCGCCGCGCAGCCTGTTCCGCGATTGACGCAGCCGACGCGCAGCCGCTTCCACCAGAGCCAGCCATGTCCGAGAAACACCCCATCATCGCGATCACCGGGTCGTCCGGCGCCGGCACCACATCGGTGACGCGCACCTTCGAGACCATCTTCCGGCGCGAGGGCGTCAAGGCCGCGATCATCGAGGGCGACAGCTTCCACCGCTACGACCGCAAGGAGATGAAGCGGCTGCAGGCCGAGGCCGCCAAGGCCGGCAACCACAACTTCAGCCACTTCGGCCCCGAGACCAACCTGTTCGCCGAGCTCGAGCAGCTGTTTCACAGCTACGGCGAGTCGGGCACCGGCCAGCATCGCAAGTACCTGCACGACGCCGAAGAGGCCGCGCCGTACCGGCAGGAGCCGGGCACCTTCACGCCGTGGGAGAGCCTGGGCGCCGACACCGACCTGCTGTTCTACGAGGGCCTGCACGGCGCGGTGGTGACGCCCGACGTCGACATCGCGCGCCACCCCGACCTGCTGATCGGCGTGGTGCCGGTGATCAACCTCGAGTGGATCCAGAAGCTGTGGCGCGACAAGCGGCAGCGCGGCTACTCGACCGAGGCGGTCACCGACACCATCCTGCGGCGCATGCCCGACTACGTGAACTACATCTGCCCGCAGTTCACGCACACCCACGTGAACTTCCAGCGAGTGCCCTGCGTCGACACCAGCAACCCGTTCATCGCGCGCGACATCCCGTCGCCCGATGAGAGCATCTGCGTGATCCGCTTCGCCAACCCCAAGGGCATCGACTTCCCCTATCTGCTCAACATGATCGACAACTCGTGGATGTCGCGCGCGAACACGGTCGTCGTGCCCG
>DATIFD010000345.1:0-11665 GCA_035455385.1 Burkholderiaceae bacterium | reverse complement strand
CACCTTCACGCCGGCGCCGCGCTTGGGCGGCTCGCTGACCTTCAGCGTCTTGATGCGCGGCGCCACGTCGACGCCGAGGTCGGCCGGCTTGACCACCTCGAGCGGCTTCTTCTTCGCCTTCATGATGTTGGGCAGCGTCACGTAGCGCGGCTCGTTCAGGCGCAGGTCGGTGGTGACGATGGCCGGCAGCTTGACCTTGACGGTTTCCAGGCCGCCGTCGACTTCGCGGGTCACCGAGGCGTCGCCGCCCTCGACCACCACCTTGGAGGCGAACGTTGCCTGCGGGAGGCCGGCCAACGCCGCGAGCATCTGCCCGGTCTGGTTGCAGTCGTCGTCGATCGCCTGCTTGCCGAGGATCACGAGGCCGGGCTTTTCCTTGTCGAGCAGCGCCTTCAGCAGCTTGGCCACGGCCAGCGGCTGCAACTCGTCGGCGGTCTCGACGAGGATTGCGCGGTCGGCGCCGATGGCCATCGCGGTGCGCAAGGTCTCCTGGCACTGCGCGACGCCGCAGCTGACCGCGACGATCTCGGTGACCACGCCCTTCTCCTTCAGCCGCATGGCCTCTTCGACGGCGATCTCGTCGAACGGGTTCATGCTCATCTTGACGTTGGCGATGTCGACGCCCGTGCCGTCGCTCTTGACGCGCACCTTGACGTTGTAGTCGACGACCCGTTTGACGGGGACCAGTACCTTCATGACGCTGGGCTCCTGAAGCGTGGGAATGCGTGTCCTGCGGGGGAGACGATTCTAGGTTCGCCCTTGCAAGGGCACTGCAAAAACGAACGATCGTTCGATTTTGGATTGTGATTCTAATTCAGGCGCGCGATCCCACTCTCGCCGGGGGGCGAGGGCGGCTGCGCAGCGGCTAGGCACCCGCAGCGGCGGCGGCGCCGCGGCGCACGTCGATCGGCCGGATCGCAAGCCAGCCGATCACGAAGAACAGGCCGGTCGAAATGATCGCGAGGCGGTGGTTGCCGGCAGTCAGCCACGTCACGGCGCCGTACGTGAGCGGCCCGACGATCGAGGCCAGGCTGGTGGCGAACGTCCACAACCCGTAGTACTCGGCCAGCCGCTCGCGCGGCGCGAACACGCCGACCATCGCGCGCCCGGCCGACTGGCTCGATCCCATGCACAGGCCGGCGATCACCGCGGCGACCCAAAACAATGCCGCCGTCGTGGCCGCGTAGGCAAGAACGGTCATCACGATCCAGCCGATCAGCGTGGCGCCGAGCGCCTGCTTGTGACCGATGCGGTCCTGGTAGTAGCCGAACGCAAAGGCACCGATCGCCGCCGCGATGTTGACCAGGAACACCAGCATCATCGTCTCGGTCTGCTTGAAGCCGAGCACCTGCTCGGCATAGACGGCCGCCAGCGCGATGACCACGGCGATGCCGGACTGATAGAAGAAGCCGCACACCATCAGCCAGACGAAGTCGGCATAGCGCCGCGCTTGCGCCCAGGTCTGGCGCAACCGATGCAGCGACGCGGCGAAACCCTCGCCCGCCGCCGCAGGCTGTGGCTGCGCGCGCTCCTTCAGCAGCACGAACGTGACGATCGACGCGACGCCGTAGATCACGGCCGTGATCGCCATCGTCACCGGTACGAATTCGTTGGCCGTCTCGCCACGCTGCTGCGCCGCCAGCACGTAGGCGAGCGACAGCCCCAGCGTCAACATGCCCCCGAAGTAGCCGAAGCTCCAGCCCCAGCCAGAGACGCGGCCGAGCGCATCGGGCCGGCTCAGTTCGGGCAGAAAGGCCGCGGTCAGAGACTCGCCGTAGGCATAGAACAGGTTCGACAGCACGATCAGCGCGACGCCGAGTGCGACGGCGCCCGGGCCGACGAAGGCCAGGCCTGCAGTGGACAGGACGCACAGCGCCGTGGTCACCAGCAGCAGCCGCTTCTTGGCCGCGCGCACGTCGGCATACGCGCCGAGCGTGGGCATCGTCACCATGCAGATGGCGCGCGAGAGGCCGAGCGCCGCGGTCCACGCCAATGTCGCCCAATCGGCACCGCTTGCGACGACCGCGACGAAGTAGGCATTGAACACCGCGGTCAGCACCACGGTCGTGTAGCCCGAGTTGGCGAAGTCGTACATCGCCCACCCGAACACCTCGCGCTTGCGCACGCCGTCGTTCAATGCGTCTTGCGGAAACCAGGCCATGCTCACCTCGACGGGGCTGGCGCCTCGGGCGACGCCGGGACACAGGAGCTTGAACACGCCGAGCGCAGCCTCGTGGTGCCCGGAGCGGGGATCGAACCCACATGCCCCCTTTCGAGGGCGGCGGATTTTAAGTCCGCTGCGTCTGCCAATTTCGCCATCCGGGCGCCGCCGCCGCGCGGCGACAGGGCGAGCGATTATCGGCGGCGTGGCCGTGCTCGCGCGTGCAAGCCACGTGCGCAATCGCGCTGTCAGCGCTAAGCTGCTGCGGCATTCACCCGCCTGCCACCTGGAAGCCAGCGATGCGCCGCGCTTCGCTTTCACGAACGATGCGACGCCTGATGTCACTGGGCGCGCTGGTACTCGCGTCGTCATCGCACGCCGGCGGGCCGGGCACGGTGGTGACGACCGAGCACGTGCGCGCCGAGTTGCTGCTCCACGCGCCAAGCGGCATCGCAGCCGGCCGGCCGGTGTGGCTCGCGCTGGCGCTCGATCACCAGCCGCGCTGGCACACCTACTGGAAGAACCCGGGGGACTCGGGATTGCCAACGTCGTTAACCTGGCAGCTCAGCGGCGGCGCGACAGCTGGCCACATCGCATGGCCGACACCTCAAGCCTTGCCGATCGGCCCGCTCGTGAACTACGGCTACGAAGGTCGAGTGCTGCTGCCGGTGCCGGTGTCGATTGCACCGGGATTCACCGGTGGCGAGTTGCAGGTGTCGTTGCAGGCCGAGTGGTTGGCATGCAAGGACGTCTGCGTGCCGGAGTCCGCCGAATTCACGCTGAAGGTACCCACGCGCGCGCCGACGGCGACCTGGGCCAAGCGCTTCGAGGATGCGCTGACGCGGGTGCCTGTCGAACCCGCAGGGGTACTGGCACGCGCGGTGGTCGAGCGACGCGCGCTGGCGATCGAGGTCGACGGGTTGCCGGCCACCATGCGGGGCCGGCCACTGCGCTTCTTTGCCGAACTGCCGGGCGTCGTCGAGCACGCTGCCGTCATCGACCAGCGCTGGGACGCCGAACGCTGGATCGCCCGCGTGCCGCTGTCGTCGCAGCGCAGCGAGAGCCCGGCGACGATGCCTGCGGTGCTGGTGTCGCAGGGGCAGCCTACCGGTGTGCGCGTGAACCTGGCGATCACGGGCTCTTGGAGCAACGCCGCGCTGCCGCAAGTGCCCGCGGCGCGCCGAGTGGTTCTGGCACCGACGCACAATGCGACGGCTGACCTCGACAAGGAGTGAGCGATGAAGCGTCTGCTGATCGGTACGCTGTGTGGCTTGGCCTTCGTGACCGCAAGTGGTGTCTCGGCGCAATCGGCCAGCGTGGGCAGCGCGGCGCCTGCGTTCAGCGCCAAGGACCTCGCGGGCGGGCCGGTGACGTTGGCCGACTTCAAGGGCAAGTACGTCGTGATCGAGTGGACCAACCCCGACTGTCCGTACGTCCGCAAGCACTACAACAGCGGCAACATGCCAGCGACACAGAAGCGGGCGGCGACCAAGGGTGCGGTGTGGCTCTCGGTGAGCACCGGCGAAACGCACAGCGCCACCGAGCTGCAGTCGTGGCAGAGGGCCAAGAACGCCTCGCCGACCGCGACGCTGACGGACACCGACGGCCGAATCGCCCGCGCCTACGGCGCGAAGACCACGCCGCACATGTACATCGTCGACCCCCAGGGCACGTTGATCTACGCCGGCGCGATCGACAGCAAGCCGAGCAGCAACCCGGCCGACATCGAGTCCGCGACCAACTACGTCGATCAGGCGCTCGGCGAGGCGATGTCCGGCAAGCGGGTAAGCCGCTCCGTCACGCAGGCCTACGGCTGCTCGGTGAAGTACCCCAGCGGCGCGTGAGCGCGACGAAGGAAATCGTTTGGAGGCGCGAGCCGGAGTCGAACCGGCCTCAACGGATTTGCAATCCGGTGCATAACCGCTTTGCTATCGCGCCTTGCGGGCCGGATTCTCCCATAAGCTTCTGACGCACAGCCTGCCGGGACGCCTGAAACGGCGAAGGGGAAGCGCTCGGCCTCCCCTTCGCGAATCATCTGGAGCGGGAAAGGAGTCTCGAACTCCCGACCTCAACCTTGGCAAGGTTGCGCTCTACCAACTGAGCTATTCCCGCGTAGAGCCTGCACCGGACCGGGGGCCCGATGCAGGTGCGAATTATAGCCACGCCGCCGGGGCACAGGGCCATCGGACCCAGTTGCCCCGGGTGCACTCAGTGCGACCGCACCTCGCCGCCCAGCGCCGGCTTGGCGACCTCAGCCACTTTTTCGGGCTCGACCTTGGGCGCCTCTTCGTCGGGCAACGGCTGAGGCGCCGTGGTCAGGGCGATCTCCAGCACGCGATCGATCCAGCGCACCGGCACGATCTCGAGGTGGTTCTTCACGTTCTCCGGAATCTCTTGCAGGTCCTTGACGTTCTCTTCCGGGATCAGCACGGTCTTGATGCCGCCGCGATGTGCGGCCAGCAGCTTCTCCTTCAGGCCGCCGATCGCAGTGACCTCGCCGCGCAGCGTGATCTCGCCGGTCATCGCGACGTCGGCACGCACCGGAATGCCTGTCAGCGCCGAGACGAAGGCGGTCGTCATCGCGATGCCCGCACTCGGGCCATCCTTCGGCGTGGCGCCATCGGGCACGTGGATGTGGATGTCGCGCTTTTCGAACAGCTCGTCCTTGATGCCCAGACGCTGCGCACGACTGCGCACCACCGAGCGCGCGGCCTCGACCGACTCCTTCATCACGTCGCCCAGCGAGCCGGTCCGGATGATGTTGCCCTTGCCGGGCATCACCGCGGCCTCGATCGTCAACAGGTCACCGCCCACCTCGGTCCATGCCAAGCCAACGACCTGGCCGACCTGGTTGCGCTTTTCGGCCCGACCGAAGTCGAACTTGCGCACGCCGAGGTACTCGTTGAGGTTTTCTTCGCTGACGACCACCTTGCCCCTGGTGGCCTTGAGCTGGATGCCCTTGACCGTCTTGCGGCAGATCTTCGAGATCTCGCGCTCGAGCGAGCGCACGCCGGCCTCGCGCGTGTAGTAGCGGATGATGCCGCGGATCGCGCTCTCGGTGACCTCCAGCTCGTCTTCCTTCACGCCGTTGTTCGTGCGCTGCTTGGGCAGCAGGTAGCGCTGCGCGATGTCGACCTTCTCGTCCTCGGTGTAGCCCGAGAGCTTGATGATCTCCATGCGGTCCATCAGCGCCGGCGGAATGTTGAGCGTGTTGGCCGTCGCGACAAACATCACGTCGGACAGGTCGAAGTCGACCTCGACATAGTGGTCGCTGAAGGTGTGGTTCTGTTCGGGGTCGAGCACCTCCAGCAACGCCGACGACGGATCGCCGCGGAAATCCATGCCCAGCTTGTCGATCTCGTCGAGCAGGAACAGCGGATTGCGCGTGCCGACCTTGGTCAGGCTCTGCAGCACCTTGCCCGGCATCGAGCCGATGTAGGTGCGGCGATGGCCACGGATCTCGGCCTCGTCACGCACGCCGCCGAGCGCCATGCGAACGAACTTGCGGCCGGTCGCCCGCGCGACGCTCTGGCCGAGCGACGTCTTGCCCACGCCGGGCGGCCCGACGAGGCACAGGATCGGCGCCTTGACCTTGTCGACGCGCTGCTGCACCGCGAGGTACTCGAGGATGCGTTCCTTGACCTTCTCGAGGCCCGCGTGGTCCTCGTTCAGCACCTCTTCGGCGTGCTTGAGGTCGTGCTTGATCTTGGTCTTCTTGCTCCACGGCAGGCCGACCAGGGTGTCGATGTAGTTGCGCACGACGGTGGCTTCGGCCGACATCGGCGACATCAGCTTCAGCTTCTTCAGCTCGCCGTCGGCCTTCTTGCGCGCGTCCTTGGGCATGCGCGCGGCCTTGATCTTCTTCTCCAGCTCCTCCAGGTCGGCACCCTCTTCGCCGTCGCCGAGCTCCTTCTGGATCGCCTTGACCTGTTCGTTCAGGTAGTACTCGCGCTGGCTCTTCTCCATCTGCCGCTTGACGCGGCCGCGGATGCGCTTTTCGACCTGCAGGATGTCGACCTCGTGCTCGAGCAGCTCGAGAAGCTTTTCAAGCCGCTTGGCGACCGAGTCGAGATCAAGCACCGATTGCTTGGCCTCGAGCTTGAGCGGCAGGTGCGCCGCGATCGTGTCGGCAAGGCGACCCGGATCGTCGATGCCGGCGATCGAGGTGAGGATTTCCGGCGGGATCTTCTTGTTGAGCTTGACGTACTGGTCGAACTGCTGCGTCACCGCACGGCGCAGGGCCTCGACCTCCGGCGTGGTCTCGCCCGTGGGCTGGATCGGCGACACCTCGGCGACGAAGTGCTCGCCGGTATCCGCGATGTGGTGCGTTTCGGCGCGCTGCAAGCCCTCGACCAGCACCTTCACCGTGCCGTCGGGCAGTTTGAGCATCTGCAGGATGCTGGAGACGCAACCCACCGAGAACATGTCCTCGGGGCGCGGCTCGTCCTTGCCAGCAGCCTTCTGGGCCACCAGCATGATCTGACGCCCCCCTTCCATCGCGGCCTCGAGCGCCTTGATCGACTTCGGGCGACCGACGAACAGAGGGATCACCATGTGGGGAAACACGACCACGTCACGCAGCGGCAGCAGCGGCAGCGTCACGGGATCGGGCGGGAGAATCGGGTGTCCGGACATCTAGGGACCTCTCTTTCTCAGGCCCACATGAGGCCGGAGACCACGGTTACAAGGTTCGGCACACTCGCGGGCGACTTCAGGCCGCGCCCGGAGCTCCATCTCAGGCGCTGGCCTTGGCCTGTTCCCGATACACCAGCAGGGGCTTGGTGCCGTCTTCGACGTTGTGTTCGTCGACCACGACCTTGGCCACACCGTCCAGCGTCGGCAGGTCGAACATGGTGTCGATCAGCACGTGTTCCATGATCGATCGCAGACCGCGGGCGCCCGTCTTGCGCTCGAGTGCCTTGCGCGCGATGGCCGCCAGCGCGGACGGACGAACCTCTAATTCGACCCCGTCCATGCCGAAGAGTTTCTGGTACTGCTTGGTGAGCGCGTTCTTCGGCTCGGTGAGGATGCGCACCAGCGCATCCTCGGTCAGTTCGCCCAGCGTGGCCACCACCGGAAGGCGCCCCACCAACTCGGGTATGAGCCCGAACTTGATCAGGTCTTCGGGCTCGACGTCACGGAACACGTCGGCCGCGCGCTTTTCGGTCTTGCTGTGCACGGTGGCGCCAAAGCCGATGCCCGAGCGCTCGGTGCGGTTCTGGATCACCTTCTCCAGACCATCGAAGGCGCCACCGCAGATGAACAGGATGTTGGTGGTGTCGATCTGCAGGAAATCCTGGTTCGGGTGCTTGCGCCCGCCCTGCGGCGGCACCGACGCCATCGTGCCTTCGATCAGCTTGAGCAGCGCCTGCTGCACGCCCTCGCCCGACACGTCGCGCGTGATGCTCGGGTTGTCGGACTTGCGGCTGATCTTGTCGATCTCGTCGATGTAGACGATGCCGCGCTGCGCACGCTCGACGTCGTAGTTGCAGTTCTGCAGCAGCTTCTGGATGATGTTCTCGACGTCCTCGCCGACGTAGCCTGCCTCGGTCAGCGTGGTGGCGTCGGCGATCACGAACGGCACGTTGAGCAGCCGCGCCAGCGTCTGCGCCAGCAGCGTCTTGCCCGAGCCGGTGGGGCCGATCAGCAGGATGTTGCTCTTGGTGAGCTCGACGTCATCCTTGCCGCCGAGGTGCTTGAGCCGCTTGTAGTGGTTGTACACGGCCACCGACAGCGTGCGCTTGGCGACCTCCTGGCCGATCACGTACTGGTCGAGGATGCCCTTGATCTCCACCGGCGTCGGCAGCTCCGACTTGGCCGCGCGTGCCGCGCCGCTCTCGGCGGGCGCCTCGTCGCGGATGATGTCATTGCACAGCTCGATGCATTCGTCGCAGATGAACACCGACGGGCCGGCGATGAGTTTCTTCACCTCATGCTGGCTCTTACCGCAGAAGCTGCAGTACAGAACCTTCTCGCCAGTGGGGCCCTTCTTGTCGGCCATGGGTGTCTAGGCTGCGATCCGCCGCGATGCCGGGTTGAATGAATGATATGCGAAGCCCGCGTGGCGCCCATTTGCATGCCGCCACGGCTGCCGTGGGGCGCCGTAGTGTTGTGGATTACGCACGCTTGTCGAGCACCTGGTCGATCAGCCCGTAGTCCTTGGCTTCGCCGGGCGACATCCAGTAGTCGCGCTCCATGTCGGCAGCGATCTTCTCCACCGGCTGGCCGGTGCGCTCGGCGTAGATGCGGTTGAGTTGCTCGCGTGTTTTCAGGATCTCGCGCGCCTGGATCTCGATGTCGGCCGCCTGGCCCTGCGCTCCGCCCGACGGCTGGTGGATCATCACCCGCGAGTTGGGCAGCGCCGCACGCTTGCCCGGCGCACCGGCCATCAGCAGGAACGAGCCCATGCTGGCGGCCATGCCCAGGCAAAGCGTCGAGACGTCGGGCTTGATGAACTGCATCGTGTCGTAGATCGACAGCCCCGCACTGACGCTGCCGCCGGGCGAATTGATGTACAGGAAGATGTCCTTGTCCGGGTTCTCGCTCTCCAGGAACAGCAGTTGCGCCACCACCAGATTCGCGGTGGCGTCGTTGATGCCGCCCACCAGGAACACGATGCGCTCGCGCAGCAGCCGGCTGTAGATGTCGTAGGCGCGTTCGCCGCGCCCCGACTGCTCGATGACGATGGGCACCATGCCCAGACCCGTGGTGTCGTGCACGCTCATGCCTGCGTCTCCATCAGCTCGGTGAACGGCAGTGTCTTGTCCACCGCCTTGGCGTGCTCCATCACGTGCTGGGTCACGTTGGACTCCACCACCACCGCCTCGACCTCGGCCATGCGCTTGCGATCGGACAGGTACCAGCGCATCACCTCGGCGGGCTTCTCGTAGCTCTGCGACAGTTCCTCGATGTGGGCCTGCAACTGCTCGGGCTTGGCCTGCAGGCTCTGTTGCCGCACGAGTTCGGCGACCACCAGGCCCAGACGCACGCGCCGCTCGGCCTGCGCCTGGAAGATCTCCGCCGGGATGGGGGCCTTCTCGGCGTCCTTGACGCCGCGCTGCTTCAGGTCTTCGCGCGCGGCCGCGGTCATGCGGTCGACCTCGGCGGCGACGAGAGACCGCGGCACGTCGAGTTCGGCGATCTTGACCACCGCATCCATCGCGGCACCCTTGTTGCGACCGAGCACGCGGAACTTCACCTCGCGCTCGAGATTCCTGCGCACGTCGGCACGCAGCGCCTCGTGCGTGCCCGCGCCGATGCCCAACGCTTTGATGAAGGCCTCGTTCACCTCGGGCAGGTGCTGCGCCTCGATCTTCTTCATCGTGACCATGAAGTCGGCCTCCTTGCCGGCCACGTCCTTGCTGCCGTAGTCGGCCGGGAATTGCAGCGGAAAGGTCTTCGACTGGCCCACCTGCATGCCCCGCACGGCCTTGTCGAACTGCTCGAGCATCTGGCCTTCGCCGATGACAAAGGAGAAGCCTTCTGCCTTGCCGCCGGCAAACCCCTCGCCGTCGATCTTGCCTTCGAAGTCGATCGTCACGCGGTCGCCTTCGGCGGCGCCCTCGCTGGCCGGCCGCTGCGCAAACGTGCGCCGCTGCTTGCGCAGGATGTCGATCGTGCGGTCGATCGCGGCATCGTCGACATCGCAGCGGATGCGCTCGACCTCGACGCCGGCGAGATCGCCGAGCTTGACCTCGGGGTAGACCTCGAACGTCGCGTCGAACGACACGCTGCCTTCGGGCGCGCCATCCTTCGGCGTGATGCGCGGCATGCCGGCGACTCGCACCTTGGCCTCATTGGCCGCCTGCTCGAACGCGGCGCCGATCTTGTCGTTCATCACCTCGTACTGCACCGAGGCACCGTAGCGCTGCGCCACCACCGACATCGGCACCTTGCCGGGGCGAAAGCCGTCGGCGCGGACGGTGCGCGACAGCTTCTTCAGTCGCGACTCGACTTCGGCGTTGATCTCCTGTGCCGGCACCGTCAGCGTGATGCGGCGTTCGAGTTTCTCGAGGGTTTCGATCTGCACTGCCATGTTGGCCTTCAATTGCTTTGGGATTCTGGTGCGCGGGGCCGGACTCGAACCGGCACGCCGGTAAGGGCGTCAGGACCTAAACCTGGTGCGTCTACCAATTTCGCCACCCGCGCGAGGGTGTTGGACGGAAAACGGGGTCGCCTCGGGCGACCCCTTTCAGGTGGAGGTGGCTTGGGGCAGATTCTAGCGTTCGCGCTTCACGCGAAACCATGCGGCGTACATCGCCGGCAACGACAGCAGCGTGAGCGCCGTGGCGACGATCAATCCACCCATGATCGCCACCGCCATCGGGCCCCAGAACACGCTGCGCGACAGCGGGATCATCGCCAGCACCGCAGCGGCCGCGGTCAACACGATCGGCCTGAAGCGCCGCACCGCCGCCTCGACGATTGCGCTCCAGGCGTCGACGCCCTTGGCGCGGTCCTGTTCGATCTGGTCGATCAGGATCACCGAGTTGCGCATGATCATCCCCATCAGCGCAATGACCCCCAGCAGCGCAACGAAGCCGAACGGCCGATCCAGCAGCAGCAAGGCACCAGAGACGCCGGCCATGCCCAGGGGCGCAGTCAAGAACACCAGCACCGAGCGCGACAGGCTCTGCAGTTGCAGCATCAGCAGCGTCAGCATGATGAACAGCATCAGCGGCACGCCGGCAGCGATCGACCCCTGCCCTTTGCGGCTCTCTTCGACCGCGCCGGCGATCTGGATCGAATAGCCCGGTGGCATGCGGGACTCGAGCTCCTGCAGCCTGGGCCAGATGCGTTGCGTGACCGTCGGGCCCTGAATGCCGTCGGCCACGTCGCCCTGCACGGTGACGGCAAACTTTCGCCCCTCGCGCCACAGCACGCCGGGCTCGAACCCGAAGTCGATGCGGGCCACCTGCGTCAGCGGCACCGAGCGGCCGCTCGAGGTGGGCAGGTTGGCGCTGCCGAGGTCGGTGATCGCGTTGCGCTCCTCCAGCGGCTGGCGCAGCACGATGTCGACCAGCTTGTCGCCTTCGCGGTACTGGCCGATCGTGGTGCCCGACAGGATCGTGCGCGACGACTGTGCGACCGACTGGCTGCTGACACCGATCGCGCGCGCCTTGTCCTGGTCGATCTCGAGCCTCAGCGACTTGACCGACTCGTTCCAGTTGTCGTTGACGCCGCGCATCGCGGGGTCCGTGGCAAGGATCGCCCTCGCCTCGTCGGCCCAGGCGCGCACTTCGCGCACGTCGGGCCCCATCACGCGGAACTGCACCGGGTACGGCACCGGCGGCCCGTTGGGCAGCAGCTTGACGCGGCCGCGCACCTCGGGGAACTCCTCGGCAAGCAGCACGGGCAGGCGCTTGCGCAGTTCCTCGCGCTGCTCCAGATTGCGCGCCAGCAGGATGCTCTGGCTGACGTTGGTCTGCGGGAAGATCTGGTCCAGCGGCAGGTAGAAACGCGGCACGCCAGAGCCGATCCATGCCGTCACCGTCTCGAGCCCCG
>DATIFD010000344.1:0-8452 GCA_035455385.1 Burkholderiaceae bacterium | reverse complement strand
GCCGTGCCGCTCGAACACCGCGCGCCACGCGTCGACCTTGCGCGCCAGCGGCCAGCTCGCATTGGCCGGACTGCTCGACGGCAACCGTACCACCTCGGGCACCAGCGTGCGCGTCAGCCGCATCGCGCGCGCCGACTCGCCGCCGTTGTGCGCGATGGCCCCCAGCGCCGGCAGGCGTGCCACCAGCGCGGCCAGGTCGTTCGGCTCGGCCTGCTCGATCGCACTGTCGAGGCTGCCCTCGCGCCGGCAGCTGGCGTAGACGTCCCAGATGCCGAGGCCTCGGCGGCGCACCTCGGCCAGCCGGCGCAGGTACGTCAGCGCGCGCAGGTCGATGCGCCACAGCGCCGACAGGATGGTCCAGAACTGGTTGCGCGGGTGCGCATAGTACTGCGCAGCCGCCAGCGACGCCTCGCTCGGAAAGCTGCCGAGCACCAGCAGCCGCGTGCCGGCCGCCACCACCGGCGGCAGCCCTTGCAGGCGGGCGGCGCGGGGCGCTGCGCTCAAGCGGACTCCAGCAGCGCCTGCAGGCGCGGCAGCGCGGCACAGGCGTTGGCGCCCGTGCGCTGCGCAGTCTGCGCCAGGCTCCAGCCGCGCAGATCAGCCAGCGTCTGCGCGATGCGCGGCAATTCCGCCGGCTCGTTGCGCGCGACGTCGCCGTTGGCGCGCTGCTCGGCGTTGCGGTACAGCCACTGCGGCGGGATGTCGGGCGCGTCGGTCTCGAGCACCAGCGCCGATTCGGGCAGCGCGGTGGCCAGCGAGCGGATCTGGCGCGCGCGCTCGAACGTCATCGCGCCGCCGAAGCCCAGGCGCCAGCCGCGCTCGACGAACGCCGTCGCCTGCTGCGCACTGCCGTTGAACGCATGCGCAATGCCGCCCGCCACCTCGACGCGGCGCAAGCCCGCGAGCAGGCCGTCGGCCGAGCGCCGCACGTGCAGGATCGCGGGCAGCCCGGCATCGCGCGCCAGCTTGAGCTGCGCGATGTAGAAGCGCTCCTGGCGCTGGCGGTCGTGTCCCGACACGAACCAGTCGAGGCCGATCTCGCCCACCGCCACCAGGCGCGCGTCGCCGCGATGCCGCAGCAGCGCCTCGCGCACGCGCTCGAGATCGTCGTCGGACGCCTCGTCGACGCACAGCGGGTGAATGCCCAGCGCGTAGGCGAGGCCCAACGCGTGGGCCAGCTCGCGCACGCGTTCGAAGTGCTCGACCTTCACCGCCGGCAGCACGCCCATCGTCACGCCGCGTGCGTGCGCACGCTGCCACACCGCGGTGCGGTCGGCGTCGAACTCGGGGGCATCAAGGTGACAGTGGGTGTCGATCCACGACATCGGATTGACCCGCGCCTCGTCGTGGCGGGCGTTCACGGACACGGGGCGGCTGCGTATCATCGCTGCCGCCAACGAGAGCTCCAGGGAGAACGATCATGACCGCTCGCCACTTGGCCCCGGCCGCCATTGTTGCAGCCGCCTCGCTGTGGGGCTGCGCGACGACCCCGCCACCCCTGCCGAAAGACGGCGAACTCGCGGTGCCGGCCGACTACAAGAGCTGGCCCAAGTTCCTGTCGGCGGTGCAGCGCCCCGACGCCAAGCAGGTGCGCGAGATCTACATGAGCCCGGCCGCGAGCGACGCCACCGCGGCCGGCGGCTTTCCGAACGGCACCGTGCTCGTGATGGAGAACTACGCGGCCAAGGCGCGAGTGGACGGCACGCTGGAGGTCGGCGCCGACGGCAAGCTGGTCAAGGGCGAACTGCTGCGCGTGTTCGTGATGGGCAAGAACGCCGGCTGGGGCGCCGACGTGAGCCAGGCGCTGCGCAACGGCAACTGGGTCTACGCGGCATGGCTGCCCGGCGGCCAGAAGGCACCCGACGACCTCAACACCTGCCGCGCCTGCCATCTGCCGATGGCCGGCAAGGACTTCGTCCACCGCTACGACGAACACTTCGCCAGCCGGCAATAGCCAGGCCGGCGTGCGCCGTCGCGCACCGGCGCGTCGCCGAGGTCGCTTGGGACGCATGCACGGCGGCGCGCTCCGTGGTACCTTGAGGTCTGGCAGCGCACCTGCATCACGCGCAGCCGGAGCGGTGGACGATGAAGCGCGTGCCCCTGTACAGCCGAACCCCCGAACGCACCCGCGCCGCGCCGGGCAGCGCCCCGCCGCCGCAGGCCGACGACGAACTCGACGACCCACCAGGTCTGCTGAAGCGCACGCGAGCACGGGCCGGTGCGGCGCTGCGGCGCCGTGAGCGCTGGGTGTGGCTGGCGCTGGCGGTGCTGCTCGCGGCGGCGGCCGGCTGGCCGGCGTGGACGCGGCACGAACGACAGATGCCCA
Source organism: Burkholderiaceae bacterium (assembly GCA_035455385.1). Classification (GTDB taxonomy): domain Bacteria; phylum Pseudomonadota; class Gammaproteobacteria; order Burkholderiales; family Burkholderiaceae_C; genus JAEUPI01. The sequence goes on along the minus strand of DATIFD010000344.1, from coordinate 6,126 downwards.
CTTTCGAGCAGATCGACTCGGCGATGCGCCAGTCGATCGCCAAGGAGCCGCTGGCCTCGGCCGCAGCAAACGCCTACGAGGCGGTGATCGGCTCGGTGGTGCGCGTGATCGGCGAGGAGCCCCCCGAGCGCCCCGACCCCAAGGAAGGCGAGGAGCGCCGCAGCGTCGGTACCGGCGTGGTCATCGTCGACAAGGGGTTGATCCTGACCAACCTGCACGTCGTGCGCGGCGCGGCACGCATCAAGGTCACGTTCTGGAACGGGCAGCAGTCGGAGGCGACGCTGGTCAACGTGCAGCCCGAGAACGACCTTGCCGTGCTGCAGGCGCTGACGCTGCCCGACGACCTGGAGGCCGCGACGATGCGCACCACCGGCGGCCTGCGCCCGGGCGACGAGGTGATCGCGGTCGGCTTCCCGTTCGGCATCGGGCCTTCGGTGTCGCAGGGCGTGGTGTCCGGCCTGAAGCGCGAGTTCCGCTCGCCCGAGGGCAAGCGCCTGCTGACCAACCTGATCCAGTTCGACGCCGCGGCCAACCCGGGCAACTCCGGCGGCCCGCTGGTGACGATGGACGGCAACGTGGTCGGCATCGTCACCGCGATCATGAACCCGACCGAGGCGCGCACCTTCATCGGCATCGGGTTTGCCGTGCCGATCGAGAACGCGGCCACCGCGGCGGGCCTGCCGCCGTTCTGATCCTCTGTTCCAGTCGTCCTCCCCCACGGTCTTGCCCATGACACCGAGCTCCCACACCGAACACGCCACCCTGATGGAACGCATCCTCTACGAGGTCAAGCGCGTCGTCGTCGGGCAGGACCGCTTCCTCGAGCGCGTGATGGTGGCGCTGCTGGCGCAGGGCCACCTGCTGGTCGAAGGCGTGCCGGGGCTGGCCAAGACGCTCACCGTGAAGACGCTGGCGGCTGCGATCCGTGGCTCGTTCCGGCGCATCCAGTTCACGCCCGACCTGGTGCCGGCCGATCTGGTGGGCACGCGCATCTACAACCAGAAGACCGGCGACTTCAGCACCGCGCTCGGGCCGGTGTTCGCCAACCTGCTGCTGGCCGACGAAATCAACCGCGCGCCGGCCAAGGTGCAGAGCGCGCTGCTCGAGGTGATGCAGGAGCGGCAGGTCACGATCGCCGGGGAGACGCACAAGGTGCCGTCGCCGTTCGTCGTGATGGCCACGCAGAACCCGATCGAGACCGAGGGCACCTACGCACTGCCCGAGGCGCAGGTCGACCGCTTCATGATGAAGGTGCTGGTCGACTACCCGAGCGGGGACGAGGAGTTCGTGATCGTCGAGCGCGTGATCGGCGCGCCGACCACCGTGTCGGCGGTAGCCTCCACCGCGCAGCTGATCGAGTTGCAGCAGGAGTGCCGCAAGGTCTATGTCGATCCGAGCCTGATCCAGTACGCGGTGAAACTGGTCGATGCGACCCGGCGGCCCGAGCGGGCTGGCATCGCCGACGTCGCCAAGTACCTGACCTACGGCGCCAGCCCGCGCGCCAGTATCTCGATGGTCGAGGGTGCACGGGCGCTGGCGTTCCTGCGTGGGCGCAGCTACGTGCTGCCCGAGGATCTGACCGATCTGGCGGTGGACACCTTGCGTCACCGTCTCGTGCTGTCGTACGAAGCGCTGGCCGAAGGGCTCGACGCCGACACGATCGTCTCGCGCGTGATGGCCAGGGTGCCGGTGCCCGACAAGCCGCTGCAGCATCCCGAGCAGACCGGCACCCATGGCTGACGCGGCCACCGTCGCGACGCCCGACCAGCTGCTGCGCCAGCTGGAGTGGACGGTGATCCGCCGCCTCGACGGCCTGCTGCAAGGCGACTATCGAACGCTGTGGCGCGGCGCCGGCCTCGACCTGGCCGACCTGCGTGCCTACCAGCACGGCGACGATGTCCGTCACATCGACTGGAACGTCACGGCCCGGCTGCTCGAGCCGCACGTGCGGCAGTTCACCGAAGACCGCGAGCTGACCGCGTGGTTCCTGCTCGACCTCTCGGGCTCGGTCGACTTCGGCTCCGACGAGCGCACCAAGCTGTCGGTGTCCGAGGGCTTCGTCACCGTGCTGGCGCGGCTGCTCACCCGCCACGGCAACCGGGTCGGCGCCCTGCTCTACAGCAACCGGGTCGACGGCGTGCTGCCGGCGCGAGCCAGCCGCAACCACGTGCTCGAGCTGATCTCGCGCATGCGCACGCGGCCGGCACCGCCCCCGCGCCGCGCGCGCCGGCGCGGTGCGCAACCGCCGCCGCGGCAGACCGTGCTGGCCGATCTGCTGAGGTCGGCCGAGACGCTGATCAAGCGCCGCTCGATGGTGTTCGTGGTGTCCGACTTCATCAGCACTCCCGGCTGGCAGGACCCGCTCGGTCGGCTGGCGCGGCGCCACGAGGTGCTGGCGGTGCGGCTGTACGACCCGCTCGAGCTCAAGCTGCCCGACGTCGGGCTGGTCACGCTGGAGGACGCCGAGAGCGGCGAGCAGCTGTTCATCGACACCAACGACCCTGCGTTCCGGGCCCGCTTCGAAGCACTGACCGCGCAGCACGAGGCCGATCTGCGCGCCGCGCTCGGCCAGGCGCAGGTCGACACGCTGGAGCTGGCCACGCACGACGATCTGCTCGAATCGCTGCTGCGTTTCGTCGCGCTGCGCCGCCAGCGCGCGCGCCAGCGCAGCGGCGCGCACATGCCGGCGCATTTGCGTGGCGTCGCAACGCCCATCGCGCGAGAATCGCACCATGAAGTTCCTGTGGCCTGAGGCGCTGTGGGCCGCCGCGGTGCTGGCGCCGCTGCTGGTGCTGCTGTATCTCTGGCTGCTGCACCGGCGCAAGAAGAGCACTGTGCGCTTTGCCAGCGTCGCGCTGGTCAAGCAGGCGCTCGGCAAGGGCCCGGGCTGGCGCCGCCACGTGCCGCCGATGCTGCTGGGGCTGGCGCTGCTGGTGTTGATGGTGGCGGTGTCGCGCCCGACCGCGGTGATCAAGCTGCCATCGCAGCAGGAGACGATCATCCTGGCGATGGACGTGTCGGGCAGCATGCGCGCCACCGACATCAAGCCCAGCCGCCTCGAAGCCTCGCAGGAGGCCGCGAAGAACTTCGTCAACGACCTGCCCAGCAGCGTGCGCGTCGGCGTCGTCGCATTCGCCGGCACCGCGGCCGTTGTGCAGGCGCCCACGCTGAGCCGCGAAGACGTGATCGCGGCGATCGACCGCTTCCAGCTGCAGCGCGCCACGGCCATCGGCTCGGGCATCGTGCTGTCGCTGGCCACGCTGTTCCCGGACGCGGGCTACGACCTGTCGCAGATCACCGGCGCCAGGCCGATGCCGCCAGGCTTCGGCGAGAAGCAGAAGGACAAGCCCGCGTTCAAGCCGGTGGAGCCGGGCTCGTATGCGTCGGCGGCGATCATCCTGCTGACCGACGGGCAGCGCACCACCGGGCCCGACACGCTCGAGATGGCCAAGCTCGCCGCCGATCGCGGCGTGCGCATCTACACGGTGGGCATGGGCACCAAGGAGGGCGAGATCATCGGCTTCGAAGGCTGGAGCATGCGCGTGCGCCTCGACGAGGAAACCCTGAAGCAGGTGGCGCTGCTGACCCGTGGCGACTACTTCTTCGCCGGCACCGCCGAGGACCTGAAGAAGGTCTACCAGGGCCTGTCGAGCAAGCTGGTGGTCGAGAAGCGAGAGACCGAGATCACCGCGATCTTCACGGCGCTCGGCGGCCTGCTCGCCGTGGCCGCGGCAGCCCTGAGCCTGTGGTGGTTCGGCCGCGTGGCGTAGCGGCCGCGGCGATGGAGGGCGGTGCTGCGCGCCGCTGCGGTCGCGGCGCGCGATCGTCAGTAGACCAGGCGGCCGTCGGCATTGACGACGCCGATGTCGACGAAGCCGCTGCCGACGTTGTTGCGCGCGAAGTTGACGCGGAAACCGCCCATGTCGTAGTCGCCCATCGTGCGCAACGATTTGGCCACCTGATCGGCCGTCACGTCCTTGGCGCGGCGGGCGGCCTCGGCGAACACGCGGGCGCTGATGTAGCCCTCGAGGTGGAACGACGTGTAGCCGGTGACGTCGGGGAACGACTGCTTCATCGCCGTCTGGAACTCGCGCTGCAACGGCGTCGCGATGCCCAACGGGTTGGGATAGGTCTGCGACAGCGCCACGCCGCGCGCGCCCGCGCCGGCCATCTTGGCCACCAGCCCCGCCGGCACGTACGACAGCGCGAACACGAACTGGCCGCTGCCGCCGCCGGCGCGCAGCTGCGCGATGCCGTCGGCCATGAAACGCGGCGCACCGACCACCAGCACCGCCTTGGCGCCGGACTTGGCCACGCTCCTCGCCGCCGCCTGCAGGCTGGGAATCTCGGCCGTGGCCTCGAACGGCAAGACCTTGAGCTTGCCGGTGGCACTGGCCGCCGCCTGCGCCATGGCCAGCCCCGACGTGCCGATCACGATGTTCTGGTGCAGCACGGCGAGTTCGCTGACGCTCAGCGTCACCGCGTGCTGGACGATCTTCTCGATCTGCTGGCGGTCACCGGCGCGGATGTGAAACAGCTTCGGGTGACCAGGGTTGCGCAGCGCCTCGGCGCCGGGAATCGCGTTGAGAACGATGACGTCGGACTGGTCGAGCAGCTTGTCGTCGAGCATCCGCTTCAGTGCGGCCGATCCCACCGGATCCAGCAGGGCCACCGGCTTGCGCTGCATCGCCAGCGTGAACGCCTTGGCGAAGCCGTCGGCGGAATAGGTGTCGTCGACCTCGAAGAACGCGAGGCGTCGCCCGGCGATGCCGCCGCGCTCGTTGATCTGCGCGAAGCAGGCCTTGATGCCCTGGTTGAGCTGTGGCGCGTCGGGCACGGGGATGCCGGTGAAGGGACCCACCTGGCCCACCACGATGTCGCCCTCTACGGCCCGCACCAGCGTCGGCGCCGCGACCGCCGCCAGCACGCACTCGCACGCGCGTCGTCTTGTCAGAACCATGACTTGTCCCCGTTGTCCGCTCCGTGCGGATTCGCCGCCGATGCTACGGAGTGCGCAGCGGCCTGGCGCACGCCGACGCGCCGCGAGCGTGAACTGCTGCGCCCGGCGCAGGCCCGCAGATGCGGGTGTCGCGCCCGCGATTCGCGCCACCGGCGGACTCTTGTCACGACTCGCTGCGCGCGCGGGACCGTCGCCGCGCCAGGTGCCGGCCGGACACGCGGCGACCGATGAGCCAGAACGCCGAGGGACTGCATCGCATCGTCGTGGTCGGCGGCGGCGCCGGCGGCCTCGAGCTGGTCACGCGGCTGGGCAACCGGCTCGGCAAGCGCGGCCGCGCGCACGTCACGCTGATCGAGAAGGCGCGCACGCATTTCTGGAAGCCGCACCTGCACGAGATCGCGGCCGGCAGCATCGACGTCAACGACCACGCGGTGAACTACCTGGCGCAATCGCACTGGCACGGCTTCCGCTACCGGCTGGGCGCGATGGTGGGGCTCGACCGCCAGCGGCGCGAGGTGCACGTGGCGCCGGTGCTCGACGAGGAGGGCACGCCGATCACGCCGCCCTATACGCGCGGCTACGACACGCTGGTGATCGCCACCGGCAGCCACACCAACGACTTCGGCACGCCCGGCGTGCACGAGCATGCGATCGCGCTCGAGACGCCCGAGGAGGCCGAGCGCTTTCACTCACGCATGGTCAATGCCTGCATCCGCGCGCACGTGGTGGGCACGGCCGCCGGGCCACGCCAGGTGACGGTGGCAATCGTCGGTGCCGGGGCCACCGGCGTCGAACTGGCCGCCGAGCTTCGCAAGGCGCTGCGGCTGCTGGTGAGCTACGGCCTCGATCAGATCGACCCGCAGCGCGACATCCAGATCCACCTGATCGAGGCCGGTCCCCGCATCCTGCCCGCGCTGCCCGAGCGCATCGCCGCCGCCGCTGCCGAACTGCTCACCGGCATGGGCATCCAGCTGCTCTGCGGCACCAAGGTGAGCGCGGTGCGCGCCGATGGTGTCGAGCTGGCCGGCGGCATCTTCGTGCCGGCGCAGCTGGTGGTGTGGGCCGCCGGCGTCAAGGCACCGCAGTGGCTGCGCGAACTCGACGGGCTGGAGACCAACGGCATCAACCAGCTGGTGGTGCGCCCGACGCTGCAGGCCACGCGCGAC
>DATIFD010000343.1:0-5271 GCA_035455385.1 Burkholderiaceae bacterium | reverse complement strand
ATCCTCGTCAACCGCATCGCGGCAGCCCGCTCGAAGAGGGCCCCCGGCGCCCTAAGATTCTGCGTCGCGATACCCGGACAAGGCGCCGCACCGCCACAACAACGACACAGGAGACCACGCGATGGCAACCAAGAGGGCCGTGCCGACGGCGCAGGACTTCGACCGCGAGTTCCGCGCCCAGCTCGGGCAGATGACCGCAGGGCTCGCGCCGACCGCATTCACCACCGCGTGGGGCGACTGGGCGATGCACCTGGCGTTGTCGCCGGCCCGGCGGCTGGAGCTGCGTCAGGAGCTGCTCGCACGCGCCAGCGACACCTGGAACTTCGCGCTGCGCGCGCTGGGTGGCGCGCCGATCGCCCCCGACGAAGGCCGCGGTGACGCGCCCGACCGGCGCTTCGCGTCCGACGCGTGGTCGAAGTGGCCGTTCAACGTGTACGCCCGCGCCTACCAGAACAGCGCCGCGCTGATGAACGAGGCGGTGCGCGGCGTGAGCGGCGTCACCGATTACCACACCCAGCTGCTCGAGTTCGCGGTGCGCATGCTGCTGGATGCCAGCTCGCCGTCGAACTACCTGGGCTCCAACCCGGAGCTGCTGGCGCTCACGCACGCCGAGGCCGGCCAGAACCTCGTGCGCGGCATGCGGCACTGGCTCGAGGATCTGCGACGCACGGTGGAGGGTGCCGCCCCGGCCGGCACCGAGGCCTACGAGGTCGGCAAGAGCGTCGCCGTCACGCCGGGCAAGGTGGTGTTTCGCAACGACCTGATCGAGCTGATCCAGTACGAGCCGACCACGCCGACCACGCACGCCGAGCCGCTGCTGATCGTGCCGGCGTGGATCATGAAGTACTACATCCTCGATCTGAGCCCGCGCAACTCACTGGTCAAGTACCTGGTCGACCAGGGCCACACGGTGTTCATGGTCTCGTGGAAGAACCCCGACGAGCGCGACCGCGAGGTCGGCATGGACGACTACGTCAGCCTGGGCTTTCGCGCCGCGCTCGACGCGGTGAGCGCGATCGTGCCGCGGCGCAAGGTGCACGCCGTCGGGTACTGCATCGGCGGCACGCTGCTGGCGATCGGAGCTGCCGCGCTGGCGCGCGACAAGGACGACCGGCTCGCATCGGTCACGATGTTCGCGGCGCAGACCGACTTCTCGGAGCCGGGCGAGCTCGCCTTCTTCATCAACCCGAGCCAGCTCGCGCTGCTGGAGGCCACGATGAAGAAGAAGGGCGTGCTCGAGAGCCGGCAGATGGGCGGCGCGTTCGCGCTGCTGCGGTCGCAGGACCTGGTCTGGCAGCCGATCATCAACAACTACCTGAAGGGCCAGCGCGACCCGATGATCGACCTGATGGCGTGGAACGCCGACGGCACGCGCATGCCGTGGCGCATGCACACCGAGTACCTCTACCGCCTGTACCTCGACAACGAGCTGGCGACCAATCGCTTCCCGGTGGACGGCAAGCTGATCAGGCTGTCGGACATCAAGGTGCCGATGTTCGTGGTCGGCACCGAGACCGACCACGTGGCGCCGTGGCGGTCGGTGTACAAGACCGACAACCTCGTGCGCTCCGACGACTTCACGTTCCTGTTGACCTCCGGCGGCCACAACGCCGGCATCGTCGCCGGCCCCGTACACCCGAAACGTCACTACCGCATCAAGACCCGCGCGCTGAAGGATCCGCACCTTGCGCCCGAAGACTGGATGGAAGCCGCCACCCAGCACGCGGGCTCCTGGTGGCCGGCGTGGCAGCACTGGCTGGCCGAGCACTCGAGCGCGCGGGTCAAGCCGCCGGCGATCGGTGCGCCGCGCAAGGGCTATGGCGCGATCGAGGATGCGCCAGGGCGGTACGTCAGGCAGCGCTGAGCGGCGCTCGACGGCTACTTCAACGCCGCGATCGGGCCCGGTCGCGCCCTTAGCCGCCGAAGCCGTCAGCCACACGCACGTCGATCAGGTTCGGCGCGCCGCTCGCGAAGGCCGCGCGAAGCGCCGGTGCGAGGTCGTGCGGATCGGTGACGCGCGTCGACTTCAATCCGAACGACGCACCCAGCGCCACGAAGTCGATGGCGGGCTCGCGGATGTCCATGCCCACGAACCGGTCGGTCTTGCGGAACGAGACCAGACGCTCCTTGATGATGCGGTAGCCGCGGTTGTTGGCGATCACGTAGGTGATGGGCAGCTTCTCGTGCGCGGCGGTCCACAGGCCCTGGATGCCGTACATCGCGCTGCCGTCGCCGACGATCGCTGCCACCGGCCGGCCCGGCCGCGCGAGGCCGATGCCGACCGCGCCCGGCACGGCGAAGCCGAGGCCGCCGCTCGCCAGGCCGTAGTACGCCCGCGTGTCGCGCAGCGCGAGGACCTTCGGCAAGCTGGTGGTGCTGACCAGACCTTCGTCGACGACGACCGCGTCGCTCGGCAGTGCCTCGGCAAAGCGCAGCGACAGGAGTTGCGGATCGATCGGCGACGCGTCCGCCGCGCGCATCGCCTCCGCGCGCGCCTGCTCGCGCTGTGCCGACCAGTTGCGCGCCGTCAGCTCGGCGAGTCGCGGGTTGTCGCGGGGCAGGTCCTGCAGCAACGGCAACAGGGCCCTCAGCGTCTCCTTGACGTTGGCATGCACCGCCAGGTCGGTGCGGTAGTTCTTGCCGAGCTCGTGTGCGCGCTCCGATACGTGGACCACCGGCATGCCCTCGGGCAGCGGCTCCACCGGGCTGTACACCGACATGCGCAGCAGGTCGGCACCGAGGCAGACGAGCAGGTCGTGCGGTTCGAGCAGCGCGCGCACCTGCTTCTGCTGACGCGTAAGCGCCCCCATGTAGGCCGGGTGCTCGCTGGGAAACGGGGTGGCGTAGGGAATCGGGTCGCCGAACACCGGCGCGCCGAGCCGCTCGGCCAGCTCGGCGGCTTCGGCGAACGCGTCGTGCCGCGCCAGTTCGTGGCCGGCGAGGATCGCGGACCTTCTCGCACGGCGCAGCATCTGCGCGAGCCGGAACAGCGTTTCGTCGCTCGGCCTCGTCGATGATTCGACGCGCACCGGGCGCCCCAGGTCGAGATCGAGGGTCTCGTCGAGCACGTCGCCGGGCAGGCTGAGAAACACCGGCCCGGTCGGTGGCGTGAGCGCGATCTTCGCCGCGCGGTGCAGCACGCGCGGCAGGTCGGCCGCGCGCGTCACCTCGACCGCCCACTTCACCAGCGGTTGCGCCACCGGCACCAGCGGCTCGTAGAGCAGCGGCTCGAGCAGCCCGTGGCCCTGCTCCTGCTGTCCCGCGGTCAGGATCACCGGCGAGCCGGAGAACCTGGCGTTGTAGAGCGCACCCATCGCGTTGCCGAGGCCCGGCATCACGTGCACGTTGGCGGCGGCAAGCCGGTGCGACGCGCGGCAGAAGCCGTCGGCCATGGCGAGCACGATCGACTCCTGCAGCCCGAGCACGAACCTCAGCTGCGCAAACTCCGGCACCACCTCCATGATCGGCAGCTCGGTGGTGCCGGGGTTGCCGAACAGATGCGTGACGCCCTCGTCGACGAGGAGCTGCAGGAACGCGCGGCGTCCGCTGATGCGTGGCAAGGGGAGCTCCCGTCGGCTGCAAGAGACGGCGGGATGATCGCACGAGGCCGATGCGGGCCGGCGCGGCGCGGCGCCTCGCAGCGGCACGCGTCTCCGCGCGTCGTCACCTTCTAAGTGGCGACTTTCTGCAAGTCGGCCTCGGACGGGAAGCGCCCCGTCTGGTACTTCGAGTAGGCCAACCGGCCGTCGACGAGCACGTCGAACTGGCCCGTCTTGCCGACCTGGATGTCGACGGGCCCGCGTCCTCGCGCTTCAAACCAAGCCTTCACACGGAGGGCTTCAGGTTTGTAGCCTCAGCCTGCGCAGTAGTGGACGACGATGGACATGGTGAAGGGTTTGTTCGTTGAAACGTCGCCGCACGGCAGACTGGCCGATCTTACGCGTCATCTTGGCCCGCTGCGGTGCGCCGGCTACGACCACCGCGCCCGCGCCAGCAGCCACAGGCTGATCGCCAGCGGCAGCGCCAGCAGCGCATAGGCCCAGCCCAGCGCGCCGAACGCGGTGCCCGTCGCGCCAAAGATCGGCGGGCCGATCACCACGCCGAAGAAGGTGAAGAACAGCGTGCCCGCGGTGGCGTTGCCGGCCTGTCCGGGCGGCGCCACGCGCGCCACGGTGGCGAGGTACACGCCGTTCCAGCCGACCGCGGTGGCGCCGTAGGCGCACATCAACGCCACCACGGCCAACGCCGCGGTCGTCGGCCCGATCCAGGGCATCAGCAGCCCGCAGGCCATCATCGCCGACGCCAGCGCGAGCAGCATGCGCCGCGCGCCGAGCCAGCGGTCGGCGACGAATCCCCACACGATGCGGCCGACCACGCCGGCCAGCTGTGATGCCGCGAGCGCGGCGCCAGCGGCCGTCAGCGTCCAGCGCAGGTCGCCGGTGAGATAGCTCACCATGTACGACGTCAGGCTCACCTGCACCATCGAGAACACGAACGTGCACAGCGCGATCGCGCGCAGCACGGCATGCCCGGCCACCAGGCGGGTGGGCGCCAGCACCTGCGCCCGCGTGGGCCAGCGCGCGGTGCGGTCGCGCTCGCGGTCGAGCTCGTGCGACAGCGGCAGCGCCGATGCCGCCGCCGCGGCGCACAGTGCGGCCAGGCCCCACAGCGCGCCCACCGCACCACCCAGCGCCACCAGCGGCGGCACGATCAGGCCGGCGATCACGCCGCCCAGCGGCACGCCGGTCTGCTTGATCGAGAACACCACCGCGTAGTGGCGCGGGTCGGTGGTGCGCGCGAGCATCTGGCTGCTGGCCGGCGTGATGGGCCCGTAGCCGAGGCCTACGAGCGCCGCGCCCACCGCCGCCAGCGGCAGCCACGTGGCGGCCAGCAACAGCAGCCCCGCCGCGCTGCACAGCAGGGCCAGCTGGCTGGCGCGGATCGGCCCGCGCCGGCGCACGACGAAAGCGCCGATCTGCGTGGCGGCCATCGCCCCGAGATACACCAGCGCGACGAACACCCCCACCGCCGCCGGCCCGAGCCCGAGCCGCTGCAACAGCAGCGGTGCGGCCACCGTCGGGCCGATCACCGCCGCCGACGACGCCGACTGCACGAACGTGGTGACCGGCAGAGCCCAGCGGCGCACCCGGGGGCTGAAGGCGTCGGCGGCGATCGGCGGGTCGGCAGTCGACAGGTGGCTACTCCCTGGGCGTGCGCATCGGTCAGTACAGGCGCACCGCGTCGTCGAAGTACCAGGTGCGGCGGATCTCG
>DATIFD010000342.1:0-3749 GCA_035455385.1 Burkholderiaceae bacterium | reverse complement strand
GATGGTCAACGGCGCGGTGCTCGCCAGCGGCGCGCCGCAGGCGGTGCGCGCCAATCCCGAGGTGCAGGCGGCCTATCTGGGCGCGGCGGCGTGAGGCGGGCATGATGTTGCAGCCGCCGCTCATCGACGCGCAGGGCATCCACGCCTGGTACGGCTCGAGCCACGTCCTGCACGGGGTGGACCTGCGCATCGAGCGCGGCCAGACCGTCGGTCTGCTCGGGCGCAACGGCATGGGCAAGAGCACGCTGATCCGCACGCTGCTCGGCCACGTGACGCAGCGCGAAGGCCGCATCCGCATCGCCGGGCAGGACCTGTCGCGTGGCCGGCCCCACCAAGTGGCGCGGCTGGGCGTGGCCTACGTGCCCGAGGGCCGAGGCGTGTTCCCGAACCTCAGCGTGCGCGAGAACCTGCTGATGGCCGCGCGCGACCCGCAGGGCCCCGGCGGCTGGACGCTCGAACGCGTGCTGAAGACGTTCCCGCGGCTGGCCGAGCGCATGGGCCACCTCGGCGCGCAGCTGTCTGGCGGCGAGCAGCAGATGCTGGCGATCGGCCGCGCACTGATGACCAACCCGACGCTGATCATCCTCGACGAAGCCACCGAAGGCCTGGCGCCGCAGATCGTGGCCGAGATCTGGCGCGTGATCGAGTCGATCCGCCACAACGGCATCGCCACGCTGATCGTCGACCGCGACTACCGCAAAGTGGCCGCGCAATCCGACCGGCTGGTGGTGCTGCAGAAAGGCCAGGTCGTGCTCAGCGGCGCGTCGAGCGAGCTGCGCCACAGCGCCGAGCTGACGTCGTGCCTCGGCGTCTGACGTTCCCCGTTGTCGGAGTCACACCATGAACCTCGTTCAACCCTTCGGAGAAGCCGGCTCGCTGGCGCCGCCAAGCACCGTGCGCCTGGATCTGGGCGGCGGCGCGTTCGTGCTGCGCCATCCCGAGCCGCTGCAACCGCATGCGCGCTGCGTCGGCGAATGGCTCGAGCACTGGGCGCGCATCACGCCCGACGCGCTGTTCCTCGCCGAGCGTGACGCGAGCGGCGGCTGGCGACGATTGAGCTACGCCGACACGCGCGCACAGGTGGGCCGCATCGCGCAGGCGATGCTCGACCTGAGGCTCCCCGCCGACCAGCCCGTGGTCGTGCTGTCGGACAACGCGGTCGACCACGCGCTGCTCGCGCTGGCCACGATGCACCTGGGGCGCGCCGTCTGTTCGGTGTCGAGCGCGTACTGCCGGCTGACCAAGGACTACGGCAAGGTCAAGGGCATCCTCGACACGCTCGACCCGGCACTGGTGTTCGCCTCCGACCCCGCCGTGTACGGCGCCGCGGTGCGCGCCTGGGGCGGCCGCGCGAGCATCGTGTTCGGCAAGGATGCGCACAGGGTGTCCGGCGCGTTGCCGTTCGCGCAGCTGCTCGAGGCCGCCGAGAGCGCCGCGGTCGGCCGTGCGTTTGCCGCGATCGGCCCCGACACGCACGCGAAGTACCTGCTGACCAGCGGTTCGACGGGGCAGCCCAAGGCGGTGATCAACACGCACCGCATGCTCACCGCCAACCAGCAGCAGATGGCGCAGGTGTGGCCGTGGCTTCAACGACACCGCCTGGTGCTGCTGGAGTGGCTGCCGTGGAGCCACACCTTCGGTGCCAATCACAACTTCAACATGGCGCTGGCGCACGGCGGCAGCGTCCACATCGACGAGGGCCGGCCCGCTCCGGGCCTGATCGAGAAGACCGTGAAGAACCTGCGCGAGGTGAAGCCCAACTTCTACTTCAACGTGCCGCGCGGCTTCGACATGCTGCTGCCGTACCTGGAGAACGACGAGGCCACCGCGCGCGACGTGTTCGAACGCCTCGAAGGCGTGTTCTACGCCGGCGCCGCGCTGCCGCAGAGCGTCTGGGAGCGGCTCGAAGGCGTGGCGCGGCGCGTGCGCTCGCGGCCGCTGTGGTTCACGTCGTCGTGGGGCGCGACCGAGACCTCGCCCGCGGTGACCAGCGTGCACTGGACGATCGAGCGCGCCGGCTGCATCGGCGCGCCGCTGCCCGGCATCGAGCTGAAGTTCGTCCCCAACGCCGGCAAGCTCGAGATGCGCGTGCGCGGGCCCACCGTGTTCCCCGGCTATCGCAACGCGCCCGAGCTGACCGCCCGGGCGTTCGACGAGGATGGCTACTACCTGATCGGCGACGCAGGCCGGCTGGTCGACGACGCCAGGCCCGAGCTCGGCGTGGCGTTCGACGGACGCGTCGCCGAAGACTTCAAGCTGATGAGCGGCACCTGGGTGTCGGTGGGCACGCTGCGGCTGCGCGCGATCAGCGCGCTGTCGCCGCTGGCGGCCGACGTCGTGGTGACCGGCCACGATCGCGAGGAGATCGGCCTGCTGGTGTTCGCGTCGCCGGCCGCTGCGGCGATGAGCGACGCGGAGCGAACGCAGCGCCTGCGCGACGGCCTGGTCGCGATGGCCGCGGCCGGCGGCGGCTCGTCGCAGACGCCGACGCGGGCGATGCTGCTGTCCGAGCCGCCGAGCGCCGACGCCGGCGAGATCACCGACAAGGGCTACATCAACCAGCGCGCGGTGCTGACGCGGCGCGCGAGCGAGGTGCTCGCGCTGTACTCGCCGGTGAAGGACGAACGCGTCGTGCGGGTGTGAGCATCGGGCGCGCCCGAGGAGGTCCGGCGAGCAGCGGGCGCGCCAACCCCGCGAGCTCTAAGGCCGCACGCGCCCGAAGATCGCCTCGTCGCGCTCCAGCTCCTCGAGCCGGTTCTCGATGTCGGCGATCGCGCCGTCGAGCTCGGGCAGCATCACGTCCTGCAGCGCACGTGCGCGGCGCACCGAGCGCCGGTATTCGAGCGACAGCCGCTCCAGGTTGCCCGCCACCGCGGCCAGCGCGGCGGCGGCCGACACCAGCGCGGCAAAGGCGTCGCGGCAGGCCTCGCCCTCCGGCGAGCGTTCGACCGACGGCGGCGCCGGCACCGCGGCCGTGGCGTCGAGTGCCGCCTCCTGCAGCCGCACCCCCATCAGCGCGCGTGCGCGCACACGCAGCGGCGCCGCGCCGAGGTCGCCGGCCGGGTAGACCTGCAGCCCCTGCAAACCATGGCGCAGCACCGCCGCGCGCAACGCGGCCCGCGCGCGCTCGTGCAGGGCGAGCAACTCACGCTGCAGCCGTGCGTGGTGCTCGAGTTCGTGCAGGATCTCCGAGGCGAGCAGCAGACATTTCTCGTCGAGAAAGACGTAGCCCTCCTGCATGGCGCGGCGCTCGTCCTTCAGCTCGATGACCGCGCTGCGCGTCGGAGGGGTATCGCTCAGCTCAGCCATCGCGTTCTACGATTCGATCGTGCGGCGCCGCGTCGCCCGTTCATGCCGGCGGCCAGATGTGCATCGAGATCTGTGCATCCGACAGCCGCGTCAGCTCGACCACCGGCAACGCGGCCAGCAGCGACCACCCGAGTTCCATGCTCTGCTCGAGCGTGCGTGCCTCGCTCTGGCTCACCAGACGCTGCTCGAACTCTTGGCCGAACTGCAGGTACTTCTTGTCGGTCTCGGCCAGGCCTTCCTGGCCGACCACGCTGGCGAGCAGCCGCGCCTGTGCGGCACGCGCATAGGCCGCATACAGCTGGCTGGCCAGTGCCGGGTGGTCGGGGTCGGTGTAGTGCCCGCCGGTGCCGTCCTTCATCAGCCGCGACAGGCTCGGCAACACGTTCACCGGCGGGTAGACGCCGCGCCGGTCGAGGTCGCGCGACAGCACGATCTGGCCC
>DATIFD010000341.1:0-3863 GCA_035455385.1 Burkholderiaceae bacterium | reverse complement strand
CATCACCACCGACGCGCTGGCCGGCATCGCGGCCGACGAGTGCGTCGACCCGCGCCCCTACTGCGAGATCCTGCGCCAGTGGAGCACGCTGCATCCGGAGTTCGCGTTTCTGCCGCGCAAGTTCAAGATAGCGCTGACCGGCGCCGCAGAAGACCGCGCGGCCATCGGCTGGCACGACATCGGCCTGCAGTTGGTCAAGAACGAAGCCGGCGAGGTCGGCTTCAAGGTGCTGGTGGGCGGCGGCATGGGCCGCACGCCGATCGTCGGCACCGTGGTGTCACCGTTTGTGCCGTGGGCGCAGGTCCTCGTGTTCATCGAGGCGATCCTGCGCGTCTACAACCGCTATGGGCGCCGCGACAACCTCTACAAGGCGCGCATCAAGATCCTGGTCAGGTCCGAGGGCGAGCGGTTCGTGGCGGCCGTGCAGAGCGAATTCCGCGCGATCCTCGAGCGCGATGCCGGAGGGCACGAGCACCTGATCCCGCCATCGGCGCTCGCGGGCGTGGCCCGGTGTTTCGACGTGCCGGCAGCCGTGCTCGCACACGCCGCGCAGGCCGTCGACGGGCCGCTGGCCACCACCGACGCGCCGCTGGCATACCAGCGCTGGCTCGCGCGCAACCTCCATGCGCACCGTTTGAACGGACACCGCGCCGTCACGTTGTCGCTCAAGCGCGCCGGCCAGGCGCCGGGCGACGCCACCGCGGACCAGATGGACGCGGCCGCCGAACTCGCCGACCGCTTCAGCCGGGGCGAGCTGCGGGTCACGCACGACCAGAACCTGCTGCTGCCCTGGGTGCGAACGAGCGACCTGCGCGCACTGTGGGAGGCGGCCCGCGGCGGCGGATTCGCGACACCGAACATCGGCCTGCTGACCGACATGATCTCCTGCCCCGGAGGTGACTTCTGCGGGCTGGCCAACGCCCGTTCGATTCCGATTGCCGCCGCCATCCAGGAGCGCTTCGACGACCTCGACCGGTTGCACGACATCGGTGACATCGCCCTGCACATCAGCGGGTGCATCAACTCCTGCGGGCACCATCACAGTGGCCACATCGGCATCCTCGGCGTCGACAAGGACGGCGCCGAGTGGTACCAGGTGACCGTCGGGGGTTCCGACGGCGCCACGCGGTCCGGCGCCGCGGCGCCGGGCAAGGTCATAGGCCCCGCGTTCGCTGCCGACGAAGTGCCCGACGTCATCGAGGCGCTGATCGACACCTATCTCCGCCATCGCGTCGCGACCGAGCGCTTCGTCGACACCGTGCGCCGCGTCGGTGTCCCGGCGTTCGGCGAGGCGGCCGACGCCGTGCGGCGCGCCACGGCTCGGGTCGAGGCCACCACATGAGCGCGCACACCCGGGGCATGCGCTTCGTCGACCCGACGCGGAACCTCTGGCGGCCGCAGCAAGACGACGCGGCGCCATGCGCGCACGCACTGCTCACCCTCCACCAATGGGCGGCGCGGCGCAACTGCTGGCCGTCATCGGCGCCGGTCGGCGTGATCGTCGACAACACGGTCGACGTCGAGATGTTGGCCGACGCACTGCCGCGCTTGTCGCTGGTGGCGTTGCAGTTCCCAAAGTGGACCGATGGCCGTGCCTACAGCCAGGCACGACTGTTGCGCGCCCGGCTGCGCTATGCAGGCGAGCTGCGCGCCACCGGAGAAGTGCTGGTCGACATGCTGCCGCTGCTGCATCGCAGCGGCTTCGATAGCGTGCTGATGCGCGCCGACCAGAGCATCGACGCCGCGCGGCGTGCCCTGCACTTCTTCGCTGGGCATTACCAGGGTGACGCGCTGCAGCCGCGGCCGTTGTTCGCCCGCGCTGGAATTCGAGCATCATGACCAGCGCCATAGCTCGCCATCAGCGAGATCGGGTATGTGAGCGTCGAGTTGCGCTTCCGTTGCTGCCCCATGCGCACGACCGGGTCAGCGGCGCGCTGATCGTCGTCGATGCAGCGAGCCACCGCACGAGTGGCGCGTTGCTCGCGCGCGAGGCCGCGCCGCTGCCGTGACCCGAAGCCGCCGGTGGGCACCGGACGCGTGACGTTCGTCGGCGCCGGCCCCGGCGCCGCCGACCACATCACCGTGCGCGGCGCGCGTCGCCTCGAGCAGGCCGACGTCGTGCTGCACGACGCGCTGACCGATCCGGCGCTGCGACAGTGGGCGCCGCGCGCGCGCTGGATCCCTGTGGGCAAGCGCGGCTATCGCGATTCCGCGGCGCAAGCCGAGATCAACGCACTGATGATCGAGCACGCGCGAGCCGGCGCGCATGTCGTGCGGCTGAAAGGCGGCGATCCCAGCGTGTTCGGTCGCCTCGAGGAGGAACTGCTTGCATTGAACGAGGCCGGCATCGCCGCCGAGGTGGTGCCGGGTGTCACCGCGGCGCTCGCCGCAGCAGCAGCCACCCAGCGCCCGCTGACGCGCCGCGGCAGCGGCCGCAGCGTGAGCCTCGCCACCGCGGTCACGCGCGGCGGCGCGCTGCACGCGGGACGGCATGCCGACACCGAGGTGTTCTACATGGCCGGCGCGCGGCTCGGTGAGCTGTCGCGTCGCCTGCGGGCCGCGGGCTGGGCGGCCGGCACCCCGGTGCACGCGGTGTCGCGCGTCTCGTGGCCCGATCAGATCGCGAGCGATCATGCGCTGTGCGACCTCGCCGCTGCCGCCGTGCTGCACAGCGGCCGTCCCACGGTGGTCACCGTGGGCGTGGGTGCGACCGCGGTCGGGCACAAGGCCCTGAACCTTGAGCGGCATCAAACCGCTGCACCGAGCCCCGAGCCCTAGAATTGGCGATCCCGGACCCGGACGCAAGCCAAACCCGCAGCGGGCCACCACGCCAACACGACCGCAAAACCGCCAACATGACCCACGTCGTCATCGAATCGTGCATCCGCTGCAAGTACACCGATTGCGTGGACGTGTGTCCGGTCGATTGCTTCCGCGAAGGCCCCAACTTCCTGGCGATCGACCCCGACGAGTGCATCGATTGCGCGGTGTGCATCCCCGAGTGCCCGGTCAACGCGATCCTGCCGGAAGAGGACGTGCCGCAGGATCAACAGCACTTCATCAAGCTCAACGCCGATCTGGCCAAGAAGTGGCCCAGCATCACCAAGCGCAAGGCGGCGCTGCCCGACGCCGAAGAGTGGAAAGACCGCAAGGACAAGCTGTCGCAGCTGATCCGCTGATCCAGCCCGCGCCCATCGCCATGGATCAGAAGGTCGAACAAGCCGGTGCCGCCGCCCAAACGGGCGATGGCCCGATCGAAACCGATGCCGTGATCGTCGGCGCCGGGCCGGTGGGGCTGTTCCAGGTGTTCGAGCTCGGGCTGTTGGAGATCAAGGCGCACATCATCGATTCGCTGGCGCACGCCGGTGGGCAGTGCATCGAGCTCTATCCCGACAAGCCGATCTACGACATCCCGGCGGTGCCGGTGTGCACCGGACGCGAGCTGACCGAGAGCCTGCTCAAGCAGATCGCGCCGTTCCATGCCACGTTCCACCTCGGCCAGGAGGTGAGCGTCGTGCACAAGCGCGACGACGGTCGCTTCGACGTCGCGACCAACCGCGGCACGCGCCTGATCGCCAAGACCGTGTTCATCGCCGGCGGCGTCGGTTCGTTCCAGCCGCGGCGCCTGAAGATCGACGCCATCGATGCGTTCGAGGGCTCCCAGCTGTTCTATGCCGAGCCCGATGCCAGCGCCCTCGCCGGCCAACGGGTCGTCGTGATCGGCGACAGCGACATCGCGCTCGAGTGGGCGCTGCGCCTCGTCGACCAGCGCGCGCACGTCACGCTGATGCACCGCCGCGACGAATTCAAGGCGGCACCGGCCATCGTCGAACGTGTCCGCCAGCTGCGCGCGGGCGGGCAGA
>DATIFD010000340.1:0-3033 GCA_035455385.1 Burkholderiaceae bacterium | reverse complement strand
GGCACCGTCTCGCACCACCAGGCGCGATTCGACGTCGGCATCGGACGCCAGCGCGAACAGCTCGGTGCGCGTCACCGGAGGCGCCAAACCCGGCCAGGCGGCTCTCACCAGCAGCGGCGCGCGTTGCCAGTGGCGGCGCATGAACTGCGACGGCGACAGTCCGCCGAGCCACGGTGCGGGAGCTTGCAGATCCACGGCGCATTGTCGCCGGCAGCTCCGATGCCGAAACGCTGTGCGATCATGCGCCGATGGAGATCATTGCGCCTTGCGTCGTCACGCTGACGTGGACCCTGCACGATGCCCAGGGTCAGCCTATCGACGAGCTGCGGCAACCGTTGGAGTTCTTTTTCGGTGGCGATGACTTGCTGGCCAAGGTCGAGGAAGCGCTGGCGGGCCAGCAGGAGGGCTTCGAGGCCACTTTGCACCTGGAGCCCGAGCACGCCTTCGGCGAGTACGACGCCGGCAAGGTGTGCTTCGAAGACCGCGCACTGTTCCCGCTGGACTTGCGCGAAGGCATGCAGTTCGAAGGCCTGCCAGATGGCGCACGCACGCAGGGGATGGACAGCGACACGCTGTACACGGTGACCGAGGTCTATCCGTCGCACGTGGTGCTCGACGGCAACCATCCGCTGGCCGGCATCGCGCTGCAGCTGCAGCTGAAGGTGCACGACGTGCGCGAGGCCAGCCCGGCCGAAGTCGAGCGGCGCAGCGTCGACGCCGACCTGCTCTCGGTGGCTGACATCGCCCCGGGCTCGGGGACGCTGCAATAGCCGGCGGTGTTCAGGCTGCGCCGGTGGAGCCGACGCCGCCGGCGCCGCGGGCACTGGCCGCGAAGGATTCCACGCGCCGGAACCGGGCCTGCACCACCGGCACGATCACCATCTGCGCAATGCGCTCCAGCGGTTGGACCGTATAGGTCGCGATGCCGCGATTCCAGCAACTGACCATCAGCGGCCCCTGGTAGTCGCTGTCGATCAGCCCCACCAGGTTGCCGAGCACGATGCCGTGCTTGTGGCCGAGGCCCGATCGCGGCAGCAGCAGCGCCGCCAGCCCTGGATCGCCGATGTGGATCGACAGGCCGGTGGGGATCAGCACCGCTTGCCCCGGCTCGAGGACCAGCGGCGCGTCGATGCAGGCGCGCAGGTCGAGGCCCGCGCTGCCCGCAGTGGCGTACGCCGGCAACTGGTCCCCGACGCGCTCGTCGAGCACGCGCAGGTCGATGGTCGTCAAGCGAGTGCCTCCAGCCGCCCGGCGATCTCGCGCACCAGCTCGCGCGCCAGACTGAGCTTGTCGGCACCAGGCAGCGCGCGCTCGCCGTCGGCATCGACCAGCAGCAGCGCGTTGTCGTCGCGGCCGAATGTGGCGGGCCCGATGTTGCCGACGATCAGAGGCACGTTCTTGCGCTTGAGCTTCTCGCGCGCGTTGACGGCCAGATCGTCGGTCTCGGCCGCGAAGCCCACGCAATACGGCCGCTGCGGCAGGCGCGCCACCGCCGCCAGGATGTCGGGGTTCTCGGTCAGTTCGAGTGCCGGCGCGGTGCGCGTGCCGTCTTTCTTGATCTTGCGTTGCGCATAGCTCGCCGGCCGCCAGTCGGCGACCGCGGCGGTGGCAATGAACACATGCTGCAGGCCGGCCAGCGGCAACACCGTGTCGTGCATCTGCTGCGCGCTGGCCACGTCGATGCGCCGCACGTGGCGCGGCGTCGGCAGGTGCACCGGACCGCAGACCAGTGTCACGTCGGCACCGGCCTCCTGGGCCGCGCGTGCGATGGCGAAGCCCATCTTGCCGCTGGAGAGATTGGTGATGCCGCGCACCGGGTCGATCGCCTCGAACGTCGGACCCGCGGTCACCATCACGCGGCGGCCGGCCAGCAGCTTGGGTTGCAGCGACGCGATCACCTCGTCGCGCAAGTCCTCGGCCTCGAGCATGCGGCCGTCGCCGATCTCGCCGCAGGCCTGGTCACCGCTGGCAGGCCCGAGGACGATGACACCGTCGTCGCGAACGCGCCCGACGTTGCGTTGCGTGGCCGGGTGGGCCCACATCTCGCGGTTCATCGCCGGCGCCACCAGCAGCGGACAGCGCTCGATCGGGCGGGCCAGACAAGCCAGGCTCAGCAGGTCGTCGGCGCTTCCACTGGCGAGCTTGGCGATGAAATCGGCCGACGCGGGTGCGACGATCAGCGCATCGGCATCGCGCGTCAGGTTGATGTGCGCCATGGCGTTGGGCTCGCGGGAGTCCCACTGGCTGGTGAACACCGCCCGGCCGCTCAGCGCCTGCATCGTCACGGCCGTGATGAAGGCCTCGGCCGCCTGCGTCATCACCACCTGCACCGTGGCACCGGCCTTGACGAGCTCGCGCGTCAGCTCGGCCGCCTTGTAGCAAGCGATGCCGCCGCTCAACCCGAGCACGACGTGGCGGCCGGCCAGTTGCATTGCGTCAGACATGGCGCGCAATGTAGCAGCGGGCGGAACCGCTCGTCGCGACGGGGCGAATCAGCGCGCCGCGCCGTGGCACTTCTTGAACTTCAGCCCGCTGCCGCAAGGGCAAGGCTCGTTGCGACCGGGCAGCGCCTCGACGCGGCGCGTGGTCGGCTTGGGCGCGTGGTCGACCCAGTACAGCCGCAATTGTTGCGCGGCCAGACATGCCGCATCGATCTGCGCGTCCCGCTCGGCGCCTGACGCCGAGCCTGGCGTCTGCAGGTCACGAATGCGCTGCATCGCGTCGTGAAATCGCTGCGCATCGGCGGCGTCCGCGGCCGGCACGACCCAGTCGGACGCAAGGTGCTCCGACGCTGCGATGAAGCCGCGCGACCACGCGACGCCCGGTCGCAGCTCGTTGGCTGCTTCCTCGGCCGTGCCCAACCCCTGAGCGACGAACGCCTCGCGGTCGTGATCCTCGTAGGCGACGATCCATGGCTCGAGGTAGATGCTGGTGGGGCTTGCCATCAGCCCTTCGGCGTCGAGCTGCTGTGCGAGCTCGCTCCAGCGCGACGACAGCGCGCGCTGCGCCTGCCGCGCATCGAGCGGGTCGGCA
>DATIFD010000339.1:0-3272 GCA_035455385.1 Burkholderiaceae bacterium | reverse complement strand
GCGGCGAAATCGGCCCCGGGCGCCTCGTGCATCCGAACGACGATGTCAACCTCGGGCAATCGTCGAACGACGTGTTCCCGACGGCGATGCACGTCGCCGCCGTGCTGCACGTGCGTCCGCTGATCGGCGCCTTGGAAGGCTTGCGCGGGCTGATGCGCGGGCGCGCAGCGGCGTTTGCCGAGGTGCTGAAGATCGGCCGCACCCACTTGCAGGACGCGACGCCAGTCACGCTCGGCCAGGA
Organism: Burkholderiaceae bacterium; assembly: GCA_035455385.1. Classification (GTDB taxonomy): domain Bacteria; phylum Pseudomonadota; class Gammaproteobacteria; order Burkholderiales; family Burkholderiaceae_C; genus JAEUPI01. The sequence goes on along the minus strand of DATIFD010000339.1, from coordinate 3,031 downwards.
GTTCGGTGGCTACGAGGCGCAACTGGCGCTGGCCGACGACGCGCTGCGGCAGTCGCTGCCGGCGGTGCATCGACTCGCCATCGGCGGTACGGCGGTCGGCACCGGGCTGAACACGCATGCGCAGTTCGGTGCGCGCGTCGCGGCGCGGCTGGCCGAGCGCCTGGAGGCACCCTTCGCGGTGGCGGACAACCCGTTCGCTGCGCTCGCCGGCCATGAGCCGCTGGTGGCGCTGCACGGCGCGCTGAAGGGCCTCGCCGTGGCGCTGATCAAGATCGGCAACGACGTCCGTCTGATGGGCAGCGGCCCGCGCGCCGGCATCGGTGAACTGCGGTTGCCGGAGAACGAACCGGGCAGCTCGATCATGCCGGGCAAGGTCAATCCGACGCAGGTGGAAGCGCTGACGATGGTGTGCACGCAGGTGATCGGGCACGACGTCGCGCTCGGCATCGCGGCCAGCCAGGGCCAGTTCGAGCTCAACGTCTACAAACCGCTGATCGCCGGCAACATGCTCGACAGCCTGCGGCTGCTGGCCGACGCGATGCGCAGCTTCGGCGCCCACTGCGTCGCCGGCATCGAGGTCGATGCGGCACGGATGCGCGAGTTGCTCGCGCGCTCGCTGATGCTGGTGACCGCGTTGACGCCGCACATCGGCTACGACCGCGCTGCGACGATCGCCAAGCACGCGCATCGCCACGGCCTGTCGCTGCGCGAAGCCGCATTGGCCGTCGGCGGGGTAAGCGGCGACGACTACGATCGCTGGGTCAGGCCCGAACAGATGCTGGGGCCCGGGCGCTGATGCCAGGCACCTTCACGTCCAGCAGCGCTCGGCGCGTGCCACCTTGACCAGCTGCTTGCGCGCGGCGCGCGCCGTCACGGCCAGATGCGCCGCCAGGTAGCCGGCCGCGAACCAGGCCGCCGGGTGTTGGGCCGCATCGGCGCGAAACGCGGCGGCTGCAACCGCCACGTCGTTGTGGTGACCGAGCGCGTCCTGGGCGGCAGCCAGCCGCTTGAGGTAGGTCTGCACGGATGGCTGCGGCCACAGATCGGCCGTCAGCTCCATCAGGTAGCGCAGGCGCTTCAACCGTTTGCGCACGCGATGCTGGCGCTCGAGCGGCAGCCGCTCGAAGCGGCGGCCGTCGCGCGCGACCTGTTCGTGCAGAAGGCCGAGCCGTTGCGCCAACCAAGCCCGCGTGGCCGGCGGCGACAGCGGCGCAAACGATGCGTCGTCGGCATGAGCCAGCGCCAGGATCGCCAGCAGCGTGCGCTGGAAAGTCTTGTCGCGCACGGTCGCCACGGGATCGGCCCGGCCGCGCGGCTGCCACGACACCCGCGGCGCCGCGGCGGCTTGCAGCAGCGGTCGCACCGCCTGCGCGACCACCTCGTCGTCGCGCAGTTCGCCGAGATGTGCGAACGTGGCTGCGAGCACGCGGTCCCAAGCGGGCGCAATCGCGGGCGACAACGCGGCCAGGTCGTGCAGCACGGTGCGCAGGCGCCGCAGGCCGACGCGCGCCTGGTGGATCGTCTCGGCCGCGGTGACGCCTTCGGCGATGTCGCTCACGTTGGCCAGCACCTGTTCGAGCGCGCTCTGCAGGCAAGCTCGCATCAGCGCGGCTCCGCCGATGCCGGGTACCAGCTTCGGCGCTCGGGCCTTGGTGGCTGGAGGCACGGCCTGCCCATGCAGCAGCCGCCCGCCGCGCTGCGCCTTCGTGATGGTGCACAGCCACAGACCGCCGTGCTCGATCCAAGCGGCGGCCAGATCGAACACGCCGCGCACGGGACCGCCCTTGTGCTCGAGCTCGACCTCTGCCAACGGCGCCGTACGCCCGCCCGCGCTCGCATGCCCGGTGTCGAGCGCCACCTCGATGTGGCAGCCCAGCGGGTCGACCAGGTGGCACGACAGACGCCGCACGTCCGTGGCGTGGCGTTCGACGAGCGCGGTGGGCGATGTACCATGCAGCGCCGCCCGCAGCGCCGGCGTGGCCTCGCTGCCGTCGTGCCGTCGCGGATCGACCGCCGGCAGGGTCGATGCGGCCGCCCTCACCGGCACCTCGTGCTCGAGGCGATGCACTGCGCCCGCGCCCGCGGCCTTGAGGGTCTGTATCCAGCGCCGCCCTTCGCGCCGCAGGCGCAACGCCATGCCGGCCTTCGCCAGGCGACCATCCTCGGTGTCGAAGTAGCACGCCTGCATCCGCATCGAACGTGCGCCATGGGCGCGCAGCGCCTCGCGCAGCGAAGGCAGCGCCGCGTCGGACACCCGCAGCTTGACCTCGAGCTCGGTCATTGCGTCCAGGGGTGACGGGCAGGCGCCGCCACGGTCGCTGTGGTAGGCGCGATTGGACTCGAACCAACGACCCCCACCATGTCAAGGTGGTGCTCTAACCAGCTGAGCTACGCGCCTGCGAGGGCGCGATTCTAGCAGCGCGCCAACGCCCGATCAGCGGCGATGTGCGCTGCGCACACCGGGGATGCGGGTGATCTGCGCCAGCACGCCGGGCAGCCGCATGGCGTCGTCGACCTCAACCGTCAGCTCCATCTGCGACAGCACGCCGTGGGTGCCCCTGGCCGCCTGCGTCTGCACTGCCGTGACGTTCATGCGCTCCTTGGCGAACAGCTCCGAGATGTCGCGCAGCAGGCCGGTGCGCTCGCTGGCCTCGACCCAGACCTTCACCGGATACAGCGCATCGCGACCGGCTGGCTTGGCCCCCCATGCGACCGCGATCGCGCGCTCGGGATTGGCGCGCAGCATCTGGCGATAGTTGGTGCAGTTGCTGCGATGGATGGCCACGCCCTTGCCGCGCGTGACATAGCCGCCGATTGCATCGGGCGGCGCCGGCCGGCAGCAGCGCGCCAGCGTGGTCAGCAGCGACTCGACCCCGACCACCAGCACGCCGCCCTCGCTGGCCTTGGCGCGGCGCAGCGCAATGGCCTCCGGCGGTGCCGGAGCCGCCTCTTGCGGCTTCAGCAGCGCTTCGATGTGGCGCAGCGAGAATTCGTCCTTGCCGACGACCTCGAACAGGGCGTCCGCGCCCTT
>DATIFD010000338.1:0-11050 GCA_035455385.1 Burkholderiaceae bacterium | reverse complement strand
CCGACCGCCGGCCTGCCCAGCGGCACCTACGACCCGTCGGGAAGCGCCTTCCGGGCAGCGTCCGCGCCGGCACCGATCGACGAAGCAAGCGTGTGCGCCGTGAATTTCACGGTCGATGCGGCTGGCATCGTGAAGTCGTGGTCGGCCCAGCAGGGGGATTGCCGGGCCTATTGAGGCTTGCGTTCGCATCAGGGGTTTGGGATTGACGAGCGGCGCGGACGGGCGCACCTTGCCCCGAGGTCACGACCCTGGCGAACGAAATGGCGAGGATTCGAAGTGCTCAGCCCACGTCGGCGACGCGGATCATCCGCTGGTCGATGCAGCCCTCGCCGGAAGCTCTCGCGGCCGCCGCCGCGGATCCTGTCGAGGCGAAGGACCGCTGGTGGCGCGAATCGTCGTTCGACCTGCGTCGCGGGCTCGACGTGTTCGAGAAGGAAACGATCCCGGGGGAACTGCTCGACGACTTCCCGGCGCCGGAAGCTAAGCGCTGAGTTGGCGGAGGGAGCGGGATTCGAACCCGCGGTGGGCTGTTAACCCACACACGCTTTCCAGGCGTGCGACTTAAACCACTCATCCATCCCTCCGAGGCCTGGAAGGGCAGTGGCGCGATTCTATGTGCGCCCGGTCACCCTTTCGCGCCGCCCTTGAGCAGCGTCATCGCCGTCCCGATCAAGGTCGCGACCTCGGTCATGTTGCCGGGCACGATCATCGTGTTGTTGGTCTTGGCCAGCTGCTGGTAAGCGTCGACTGCACGCTCCGCGACCTTCAGCTGCACCGCCTGTTCGCCGCCGGGCTGCTGGATCGCGGCGGCGATCTGGCGGATCGCACCGGCGGTGGCGTCGGCCACCGCGGTGATCGCGGCGGCCTCGCCCTGGGCCTTGTTGATCTCGGCCTGCCTTTCGCCTTCGCTCTTGGCGATGAACGCGGCGCGCGCGCCCTCGGCCAGGTTGATCTGCTCCTGGCGTTTGCCTTCGGAGGCCGCGATCAACGCGCGCTTCTCGCGCTCGGCCGTGATCTGTGCCTGCATCGAGCGCAGGATCTCCGCCGGCGGTGTCAGGTCTTTGATCTCGTAGCGCAGGACCTTGACGCCCCAGTTCAGCGCCGCCTCGTCGAGCGCCGCCACGACGGCGCCGTTGATCGCGCCGCGCTCCTCGAAGGTCTTGTCGAGCTCCATCTTGCCGATCACGCTGCGCAGCGTCGTTTGCGCCAGCTGCGTGATCGCGACCACGTAGTTGCTCGAGCCGTAGCTGGCGCGCATGGCATCGGTGATCTGGAAGTACAGGATGCCGTCCACCTGCAGCTGCGTGTTGTCCTTCGTGATGCAGACCTGGCTCGGCACGTCCAGCGGGATCTCCTTCAGCGAGTGCTTGTAGCTGACCCGCTCGACGAACGGGATCACGAACTTCAGCCCCGGCGTCAGCGTGCGGTCGTAGCGACCGAGCCGTTCGACCACCCAGGCGTGCTGCTGCGGCACGATCTTGAAGGTCTGGACCACGAAGATCACGGCGATGACGACGATGACCAGTGCGACTTCCATGACGAAGGTTCTCCGGCGGATTGAAGAGGGTCGCCCGCGGCGCTTAAGGAACTGCGCCGGCGGCGCTCACGACCCCGCGCGCGGGGCCACCATGAGGCGACTGCCGTGCACCGCGACGATGACGTGCATGCCCGGTGCGGGCGTGCCCGAGCCGCGAAAGCTCACCGCCCAGGACGCGCCGCGATAGCTCACCTGGGCCGTGCCGTCGGCCGCCCAGGCGTCGACGCGCACGGTCTGTCCGATGTCGAGGTTGACGTCCGGGTTGGCATCTGCCGGTGCCGAGCGCGGCGCCCGGAAGCGCTTGAAGTGCCACAGCGCCGTCGCGCCGCCGCCCACCAACGCGGCGGCCACCAGTTGAGCGTTGAGGCTCGCGCCCAGGTGCGCCGTCACCGCACCGGCCGCGGCGCCGAACGCCAGCATCAGCAGGTAGAACGTACCGCTGGCCAGTTCGACCGCCACCAGCAGCCCGGCCACCACCCACCACATCGTCGACGTCGGCCAACCCATTGGAACCGCCCTTCGTGGCAAGTTTGCGTTGCGCGGCAGTGTAGCGACAGCGCCGCTTCAGGGAATCGGTCCTACACTCTCGCGCTCGTTTTGTCGGCCGGAGGCCTTTCGCGATGCTGCGTTTTCACTTCCCCATCGTCATCATCGATGAGGACTTTCGCTCCGAGAACGCGTCGGGCCTCGGCATCCGCGCGCTCGCCTCGGCGATCGAGAAGGAAGGCATGGAGGTGCTAGGCGTCACCAGCTACGGCGACTTGAGCCAGTTTGCCCAGCAGCAGAGCCGAGCCAGCGCCTTCATCCTGTCGATCGACGACGAGGAGTTCACGCCCGGCCCCGAGCTCGACCCGGCGGTGCTGAACCTGCGCAAGTTCATCGGCGAGATCCGCCGCCGCAACGCCGACATCCCGATCTACCTGTACGGCGAGACGCGAACCTCGCAGCACATCCCGAACGACATCCTGCGCGAGCTGCACGGCTTCATCCACATGTTCGAGGACACGCCGGAGTTCGTCGCGCGACACATCATCCGCGAGGCGCGCAGCTACCTCGACGGCGTGGCGCCGCCGTTCTTCAAGGCGCTGGTCGACTACGCGCAGGACGGCTCCTACTCCTGGCACTGCCCCGGGCATTCCGGCGGCGTGGCGTTCCTCAAGAGCCCGGTCGGTCAGATGTTCCACCAGTTCTTCGGCGAGAACATGCTGCGCGCCGACGTCTGCAACTCGGTGGACGAACTCGGCCAGCTGCTCGACCACACCGGCCCGGTGGCCGCCAGCGAGAAGAACGCGGCGCGCATCTTCAATGCCGACCACTGCTTCTTCGTCACCAACGGCACCTCGACCAGCAACAAGATGGTGTGGCACCACACGGTGGCGCCCGGCGACGTCGTGGTGGTCGACCGCAACTGCCACAAGAGCATCCTGCACTCGATCATCATGACCGGCGCTATTCCCGTCTTCCTGACGCCGACGCGCAACCACCTGGGCATCATCGGTCCGATCCCGCGCGCCGAGTTCGAGCCCGAGGCGATCCGCCGCCGTATGGCCAGGAACCCGCTGCTGGCCGACAACGGCGCCAGCAAGAAGCAGCCACGCATCCTGACGATCACGCAGAGCACCTACGACGGCGTGCTCTACAACGTCGACCAGATCAAATCGATGCAGGACGGCTTCACCGACACGCTGCACTTCGACGAAGCGTGGCTGCCGCACGCCACGTTCCACGACTTCTATAAAGGCATGCACGCGATCGGGAAGGACCGGGCGCGCACCAAGTCGTCGCTGGTCTTCTCGACCCAGTCGACGCACAAGCTGCTGGCCGGCCTGTCGCAGGCGTCGCAGATCCTGGTGGCCGACAGCGAGACGCATCGGCTCGACCGCCACCTCTTCAACGAAGCCTACCTGATGCACACGTCGACCTCGCCGCAGTACGCGATCATCGCCAGCTGCGACGTCGCGGCGTCGATGATGGAGCCGCCCGGCGGCACCGCGCTGGTCGAGGAGAGCATCCTCGAGTCGATGGAGTTCCGGCGCGCGATGCGCAAGATCGAGAAGGACTGGGGCCGCGACTGGTGGTTCCAGGTCTGGGGGCCACCGAAACTGGCCACCGAGGGTATCGGCAAGCGCGACGACTGGATGCTCACCGCGCACGAGAAGTGGCACGGGTTCGGCGACCTGGCACCGGGCTTCAACATGCTCGACCCGATCAAGAGCACGGTGATCACGCCCGGGCTCGACGTGAGCGGCAAATTCGCCAAGACCGGCATTCCGGCGGCGATCGTCACCAAGTACCTGGCCGAGCACGGCGTGGTGGTCGAGAAGACCGGGCTGTACTCGTTTTTCATCATGTTCACGATCGGCATCACCAAGGGCCGCTGGAACACGATGGTCACGGCGCTGCAGCAGTTCAAGGACGACTACGACAAGAACGCGCCGATGTGGCGCATCCTGCCCGAGTTCTGCCAGCACCAACCGAAGTACGAGCGCATGGGCCTGCGCGACCTCAGCCAGTCGATCCACGAGACGTACGCCAAGGGTGACATTGCCCGCCTGACCACCGAGATGTACCTGTCGGACCTGCAGCCGGCGATGAAGCCATCGGAGGCCTTCGCGCGCATCGCGCACCGCGACACCGAGCGGGTGCCGATCGACGAACTCGAGAACCGCATCACCAGCGCGATGCTGACGCCTTACCCGCCGGGCATCCCGCTGCTGATCCCGGGCGAGCGCTTCAACCGCCGCATCGTCGAGTACCTGCGCTTCGTGCAGGAGTTCAACGCCCGCTTTCCGGGCTTCGACACCGACGTGCATGGCCTCGTCGAGAACGAGACTGAGGGCTTCCGGCGCAGCTACTACGTGGACTGCGTCAAGGCGTGAGGCCGGACGCAAGACAGTCCCTGCGGACTGTCTTGCGCCTGCAGGAGCAGGCGTGGCAGCACTCCAAGGACGTCAGCCGGCCGCCGCCCCGATGCCCACGTGGCTGAACCCGCCATCGACATAGACGATTTCGGAGCTGATCCCGGCCGCGAGGTCGGACAGCAGGAATGCCGCGGCGTTGCCGACGTCGTCGATCGTGATGTTGCGGCGGATCGGAGCGTTGGCGGCAAACTCGGCCTGCAGCCTGCCGAAATCCTTGATTCCCGAGGCAGCCAGCGTCTTGATAGGGCCGGCCGAGATGCCATTGACGCGCACACCCTTGGCACCGAGGCTTTGCGCCAGGAAGCGCACGCTGGCCTCCAGCGAGGCCTTGGCCAGACCCATCGTGTTGTAGTTGGGCACCACCCGCACAGCCCCCAAGTAGGTCAGCGTCACCAGGGCAGCGCCCGGCCGCAGCCGGGGCAGCGCCGCTTTGGCCATGGCCGGGAAGCTGTAGGCCGAGATCTCGTGCGCGACCCGGAAGTTCTCGCGCGTCATGCCGTCGAGAAAGTCGCCGGTGATCGCCTCGCGCGGTGCGAAGGCGATCGCGTGCACGAAACCGTCGAAGGCGTCCCACGCCTCGCCGAGCTGGCCGAAGAGCCGCTCGATCTGGCCGTCGTCGGAGACATCGCAGTCGAAGGTGAGCTTGGAGCCGAACTCGGCGGCGAACTCCGCGATGCGGTCCTTGAAGCGCTCGCCTTGGTAGCTGAAGGCCAGTTCCGCCCCCTCGCGGTGGCAGGCCCGGGCGATGCCGTAGGCGATCGAGCGGTTGTTGAGCACGCCGGTGATCAGCAGGCGCTTTCCGGAGAGGAATCCCATGGTGGGTCGAGCGGCGAACGTGTGCGAAGGGGGCGGATTCTCGCATGCACTGTGGCGCACCTCGGCGGACCCTTGCAGGTACGCGTCTTGCAGAGTAGAATCCGCCCTTCGCTGGGGCAAGGAAATGGGCGGATTCATCCAGCCCATTTTTTTTGCCGTGGTTCATCAGGCCGCTAGGGGAACGCGCCGCGGCCTGCAGGGAACGGATCGAACACATTACGGGAATGTCGTTGTCTTGGCAGCAGGCGGTCGAGCGCGCGGTGCAGGCGCTCGGCTACGAACTCGTCGACGCAGAACGCGCGTCGGGCGGGCTGTTGCGCGTCTACATCGACCGGGTCGCCGGGCGCAGCTACGAGGCCGGGCCGGGTGACGCCGTCACCGTCGACGACTGTGAGCGGGTGACGAGGCACCTGCAGTACGCCCTCGAGGTCGACGGCGTCGACTACGCGCGCCTCGAAGTGTCGTCGCCTGGGCTCGACCGGCCGCTGCGCAAGCCCGCCGACTGGCAGCGCTTCACCGGCAGCGAAGTCGACCTGACGCTGCGCGCGCCGTTCCAGGGCCGCAAACACTGGCGCGGCCAGCTGCAGCCGCGGGAGGCCGGGTGGCGTCTCGTGCTGCCGCGCGACGCGGGCAACCCGACCGAGGCGTTGGATTTCGATCTGCACGAGGTGCGCGAGGCGCGCCTCGTGCCGCAACTGGATTTCAAGGGCCGCCGCGCGCGGCCGGCCGCGGCCTGAGGGCCGCTGGCGCTGGAGAGCAGGAAAGGCGATGCAAGCCATGAACCGGGAAATGCTGATGCTGGTGGACGCCATCTCGCGCGAGAAGAGCGTCGAACGCGACGTCGTGTTCGGCGCCGTCGAAGCCGCGTTGGCCCAAGCCACGAAGAAGCTGCACGGCGGCGAGGTCGACATCCGCGTGGCGGTCGACCGCGACACCGGCGACTACGAGACCTTCCGCCGCTGGCACGTGGTACCCGACGAGGCCGGCCTGCAGATCCCCGACGCGGAGATCCTGCTGTTCGAGGCCAAGGAGCAGATTCCCGATATCGAGGTCGACGACCACATCGAGGAGCCGATCGATTCGGTGCCGATCGGCCGCATCGGTGCGCAGGCCGCCAAGCAGGTGATCCTGCAGAAGATCCGCGACGCGGAGCGCGAGCAGTTGCTCAACGACTTCATGTCGCGCGGTGACAAGATCTTCGTCGGCACCGTCAAGCGCGCCGACAAGGGCGACCTGATCGTCGAGTCGGGGCGCGTCGAAGGGCGCCTGAAGCGCAGCGAGATGATCGCCAAGGAGAACCTGCGCAGCGGCGACCGCGTGCGCGCGGTGATCCTCGGCGTCGACCCGACCGCGCGCGGCGCGCAGATCATGCTGTCGCGCTCGTCGCCGCTGTTCATGAAGGAGCTGTTCGCGCAGGAAGTGCCCGAGATCGAGCAGGGCCTGCTCGAGATCAAGAGCTGCGCGCGCGATGCCGGTTCTCGGGCCAAGATCGCCGTGCAGTCTCACGACAAGCGGGTCGACCCGATCGGCACCTGCGTCGGTGTGCGCGGCTCGCGCGTCAACGCGGTCACCAACGAGCTGGCCGGCGAGCGGGTCGACATCGTGCTGTGGTCGGAGGATCCGGCCCAGTTCGTGATCGGCGCGCTGGCGCCGGCAAACGTGCAGTCGATCGTCGTCGATGAAGAGAAGCACGCGATGGACGTGGTGGTCGACGAGGAGAACCTGGCGATCGCCATCGGCCGCGGTGGTCAGAACGTGCGCCTGGCCTCCGAGCTGACCGGCTGGCGCATCAACATCATGACCGCCGAGGAGTCGGCCTCCAAGCAGGCTCAGGAGAGCGACTCGGTGCGCAAGCTGTTCGTCGAGAAGCTCGACGTCGACGAGGAGGTCGCCGAGATCCTGATCGCCGAGGGCTTCACCAGCCTCGAGGAGGTGGCCTACGTGCCGCTGCAGGAAATGCTGGAGATCGAATCCTTCGACGAAGACACCGTCAACGAGCTGCGCAACCGCGCCAAGGACGCGCTGCTGACGATGGAGATTGCCCGCGAGGAGCGCGTCGAGGAGGTGTCGCAGGACCTGCGCGACCTCGAAGGGTTGACGCCGGAGCTGATCCGCACGCTGGCCGAAGGCGGCGTCAACACGCGCGACGACCTGGCCGATCTGGCGGTGGACGAACTGCAGGAGCTCACCGGTGTCGGCGACGAGCAGGCCAAAGCGTTGATCATGAAGGCGCGCGAACACTGGTTCAGCACCTGAGCTCGCACCCGGACGACCCAGAAGCCCCAAAGCCAAGGACCCTCATCACATGGCCGTGACCACCGTTGCCCAGTTTGCCGCCGAGCTGAATCGCCCCAGCGCGGCGCTGCTCGAGCAGCTGCAATCCGCCGGCGTGGCCAAGAAGTCGCCCGACGACAAGCTGACCGACGCCGACAAGGAGCGCCTGCTCGAGTTCCTGCGCAGCGCGCACGGCACCGCCGGCGCCGAGCGCAAGAAGATCACGCTGACGCGCAAGTCCACCAGCGAGATCAAGCAGGCCGACGCCTCCGGCAAGGCCCGCACGATTCAGGTCGAGGTGCGCAAGAAGCGGGTTTTCGTCAAGCGCGAGGAGGCCCCAACCGCGACGGTCCCCGAGGAGCCACCGGTGCCGGTGATCGATGCGGCCGAGGTGCAGCGCCGCGAAGCAGAGGCCACGCGACAGGCCGAACTGTTGCGTCGGCAGGACGAAGACGCCGCGCGCCGGGCGCGCGAAGAGCAGGAACGCCGCGAGCGCGAAGCCGCGGCGGCGCAAGCGGCGGCTGCCGAGCAGGCTGCCGCGCAGGCGGCTGCGGCCGTCGAGGCGCAGGGCGGCTCGGCAGCCGAGGCCCCCGCGCCGGCTGCTGCCGCTGCCCCTGCAGCCCCGACGGCACCCGCCAAGCCGGCGTTGCGGGTGGTCAAGTCCGGCAGCGCCGAAGCCGCCGAGCGTGCCCGCCAGGCCGAGCTCGACAACCGCCGCAAGTCGGCCGAAGCCGAGGCCGCGGCCATCCGCGCGATGATGGCCGCCCCGAAGAAGGTGCTGACGGCCAAGAAGCCCGAGGAGGCGGCCAAGCCAGGCGAGGCCGGCAAGGAAGGCATCAAGGGCACGATCCACAAGCCCAAGGCCGCGCCGGGTGCCACCACGGCCCCGAGTGCGACCGCCAAGCCCGGCGACAAGAAGTCGGTCAAATCCGAGAAGCTGTCGTCGAGCTGGGCCGACGACGCTGCCAAGAAGCGCGCGCTGAAGACCCGTGGCGACGCCGGTGGCGCGCGCGCCGGCTGGCGTGCGCCACGCGGTGCACGCAAGGGCGACCGCAGCGACGACGCGCCGGTGTTCACGGCACCCGCCGAATTCGTGGCGCAGGAGATCCACATCCCCGAAACCATCAGCGTCGCGGACCTCGCGCACAAGATGAGCGTCAAGGCCAGCGAGGTCATCAAGCAGCTGATGAAGCTCGGTCAGATGGTCACGATCAACCAGCAGCTCGATCAGGAGACCGCGATGATCGTGGTCGAGGAGATGGGCCACAAGGCGCTGGCGGCCAAGCTCGACGACCCCGAGGCGTTCACCGAAGAGGAGACCACGGCGCACACCGGCGAGCTGAAGCCGCGCGCGCCGGTGGTCACCGTGATGGGCCACGTCGACCACGGCAAGACCTCGCTGCTCGACTACATCCGCTCGACGCGCGTGGCCGCCGGAGAGGCCGGTGGCATCACCCAGCACATCGGCGCCTACCACGTGCAGACGCCGCGCGGAATGATCACCTTCCTCGACACGCCGGGCCACGCCGCGTTCACCGCGATGCGTGCGCGCGGCGCCAAGGCCACCGACATCGTGATCCTGGTGGTGGCGGCCGACGACGGCGTGATGCCTCAGACCAAGGAGGCGATCCACCACGCCAAGGCGGCCGAGGTGCCGATCGTGGTGGCGATCAACAAGATCGACAAGCCAGAGGCCAATCCGGAGCGCGTGAAGACCGAGCTGGTGGCAGAAACCGTGGTGCCGGAGGAGTTCGGCGGCGATTCGCCGTTCGTGCCGGTGTCGGCCAAGACCGGGCAGGGTATCGACGAGTTGCTCGAGCAGGTGCTGCTGCAGGCTGAGGTGCTGGAACTGAAGGCTGCGACCGACGCCATGGCGCGCGGGCTGGTAATCGAAGCGCAGCTCGACAAGGGTCGCGGCCCGGTGGCGACGGTGCTGGTGCAATCGGGCACCCTCAAGCGCGGCGACGTCGTGCTGGCCGGAGCCAGCTACGGCCGCGTGCGGGCCATGCTCGACGAAGATGGCAAGCCCTGCAATGAGGCGGGGCCATCGATTCCGGTCGAGATCCAGGGCCTGACCGAGGTGCCGCAGGCGGGCGACGAGTTCATGGTGCTGGCCGACGAGCGCCGCGCGCGCGAGATCGCCACCTTCCGCCAGGGCAAGTACCGCGAGGTCACGCTCAACAAGCGTCAGGCCGCCAAACTCGAGAACATGTTCGAGAACATGGGCGAGGGCGCTGCGCAGACCTTGTCGTTGATCCTGAAGGCCGACGTCCAGGGCTCGCAGGAGGCACTGGCGCAGTCGCTGGTCAAGCTGTCGACCGACGAGGTCAAGGTGCAGGTGGTGCACGCCGCGGTCGGCGGCATCAGCGAGAGCGACGTCAATCTGGCCATCGCGTCGAAGGCGGTGATCGTCGGCTTCAACACGCGCGCCGACGCCGGTGCGCGCAAGCTGGCCGAGAACAACGGCATCGACATCCGCTACTACAACATCATCTACGACGCGGTCGACGACGTGAAGGCGGCGATGGCCGGCATGCTGGCGCCGGAACAGAAGGAAGAGGTCATCGGCAGCGCCGAGATCCGCCAGGTGTTCCGCATCAGCAAGGTCGGCGCGATCGCCGGCTGCATGGTCACCGCCGGCACGGTTCGTCGCGGCGCGCGCGTGCGCGTGCTGCGCGACAACGTGGTGGTGTTCACCGGCGAGCTCGACAGCCTCAAGCGCTTCAAGGACGACGTGCGCGAGGTCAAGGAGGGCTTCGAGTGCGGTCTCAACATCAAGGGCTATAACGACATCGCCGAAGGCGACCAGCTCGAGTTCTTCGAGATCAAAGAAGTCGCTAGGACGCTGTGATCTGACGGCCGCGCCAAACAGCCCCGCTCCAGCGGGGCTTCCCCAAGGTCACGCGCGGATCCGGCTCCGCCGGTCCGCAGCGTGGGCCCCCTCGGGGGGCAGCGACCGGAGGGAGCGTGGGGGCCCAATTCACAATGCGCCACAAGAAGTCGATCCCCAACCGCAGCTTTCGCGTCGCCGACCAGATCCAGCGCGATCTGGCCGAGCTGATCCGCACGCTGAAGGACCCGCGGGTCGGCATGGTCACGATCAACAGCGTCGAGGTGTCGCCCGACTACGCGCACGCGCAGGTGTACTTCTCGCTGCTGGTGGGTGACCCGGCCGCGTGCGAAGCCGCACTCAACGAGGCGGCCGGCTTCCTGCGCAACGGCCTTTTCAAGCGGCTCGCGATCCACACTGTGCCGACGCTGCGTTTCCGCTTCGACAAGACGACCGAGCGCGCGGCCGAGATCAGTGCGCTGATCCGCAAGGCGAACGAGCCGCGCTCGGAAGGTGGCGGCTCATGATGGCCCCCCCCGCGCGCCGGACGCGCCGTGCGCTGCACGGCGTGCTGCTGCTCGACAAGCCGCTCGGCTGGTCGAGCAGCGACGCGCTGCGCAAGGTGAAGGGCCTGTTGCGCGCCGAAAAGGCCGGCCACACCGGCACGCTCGA
>DATIFD010000337.1:0-4727 GCA_035455385.1 Burkholderiaceae bacterium | reverse complement strand
TACAGCGTCGAGTCCTGCTTTCGGGTTCTTCAGCAGCAGAAGCGCGGCCGCCGCGACTTCGCGCAGATGATGCGACGCGACCTCGGTCGCCATGCCGACGGCGATGCCGGAGGCGCCGTTGAGCAGCACGAACGGCAGGCGCGCCGGCAGCAGCGCCGGCTCCTCGGTCGAGCCGTCGTAGTTGGGCACGAAGTCGACGGTGCCTTCGTCGATCTCGTCGAGCAGCAGCCGCGCGATCGGCGTCAGCCGTGCCTCGGTGTAGCGCATCGCTGCGGCACCGTCGCCGTCGCGGCTGCCGAAGTTGCCCTGGCCGTCGATCAGCGGGTAGCGCTGCGAGAAGTCCTGCGCCATGCGAACCAGCGCGTCGTAGGCCGCGGTGTCGCCGTGCGGGTGGAACTTGCCGAGCACGTCGCCGACGACGCGCGCGCTCTTCACCGCCTTGGCGCCCTGGGTGCCCGCAAAGCTCAGGCCCATGCGGTGCATCGAGTACAGGATGCGCCGCTGCACCGGCTTGAGGCCGTCGCAGACATCGGGCAGCGCGCGGCCCTTCACCACCGACAGCGCGTACTCGAGATAGGCACGCTCGGCGTATTGCGCCAGCGAGACGGCGTCGCCGCCGTCTGAAGGAGGCATCAGGGAGAGCTGTTCCGCCATTTAGAATTCACTTGAGAATCATCGTGGAAATCGTTCTCGCAGCTTGACTTTCCAGAATTTGCCAGTCGACGTACGCGGGATGGCGTCGATCACTTCGTAGCGGTCGGGCAGCTGCCACTTGGCGAACCCGTGCCGCAGCAGATGTTCGCCGAGCTCGGCCGGCGTGGCGGTCTTATCGGGCTTGAACACGATGCACGCCAGGGGCCGCTCGCCCCACTTCTCGTGCGGGACCGCGATCACCGCGGCTTCGGCGATCGACGGCAGCGCCATCAGCGCATTCTCGAGGTCGACCGACGAGATCCACTCGCCGCCGGACTTCACCAGGTCCTTTGTGCGGTCGGTGATGCGCAGGTAGCCGAGCGCGTCGAGCGTCGCCACGTCGCCGGTGCGCAGCCAGCCGTCGGAGGTGAACCTGTCGGGCGGCGAGTCCACGCGGTGGTATGCACCGGTGATGAACGGCCCGCGCACCTGCACCTCGCCCATCGTCGCACCGTCCCACGGTGCGAACGAGCCGTCATCGGTCTGCAGCCGCAGCGACACCAGCGGCGCGACGATGCCAGCGGTGGCGGCGCGCCTGAACTGCTCGTCCTCGCCGGCGTCACGCAGTTCGGCACGCGGATAGACCACGGTGGCCAGCGGCGACGTCTCGGTCATGCCCCAGCCCTGCTTGATCGTGATGCCCTGGCGCGCGAAGGCGCGGATCAGCGATTCCGGCACCGCGGCACCGCCGACCAGCGAGCGCATGCCGGAGGGCAGCTTCCAGCGCGTCGAGCCCTCGGCCAGCGCGCGCTCGTAGGTCTGGATCAGGCCGAGCCAGATGGTCGGCACGCCGAGCGACATCGTCGGCGGCTCCATCGTCATCAGGTCGAGCAGGTCGTCGGGGTGCAGGTGCGGCCCCGGAAACACCATCCTGGCGCCCTGCATCACCACGCCGTACGGAATGCCCCAGCAGTTGGCGTGGAACATCGGCGTCGCCGGCATCACGGTGTCGGTGTTGAGCAGGCCCCACACGTCGGCGCCCATCGCCACCAGCGTGTGCAGGATGGTCGACCGGTGCGAATAGACCACGCCCTTCGGCCGCCCGGTGGTGCCCGACGTGTAGCACATCGCCACCGGGTCGTTCTCGTCGTGCTCGACGTACGCGAAGCGCGACGCATCGCTGTCGCGCAACAGCGCCTCGTAGTCGACGAACTCCGCGTCGACGGCAGCGCCCGAGAACGGGAACACGATCACTTTCTCGAAGCGATGCGCGTGCGCGAATTGCCGGTACAGCGGCAGCAGGATGTCGTCGACGATCAGGAACCGGTCTTCGGCGTCACCGGCGATCCAGCCCAGCTCGTCGGCCGCCAGTCGCAGGTTCAACGTGTGCATCACGCCGCCGGCAGCCGGGATGCCGAAGTAGCACTCGAGGTGCGCGTGGTGGTTCCAAGCCAGCGTCGCCACGCGGTCGCCGCGTTTCAGGCCGAGCTTCAGCAGCGCCGCGGCGAGCTTGCGCGTCCGCTCCGCGTACTGCGCATAGGTGTGCCGGCGCAGCGACTTGTCGGGCAGGCGCGAGACGATCTCGTTGCCCGCGAAGATCGTTCGTGCACGCTCGAGCACGTCGTTGAGCGACAGGCGGACATCCATCATCGTGGCGTGCATCGCGTCGTTCCTCAGGGGTGGAGCTTCAACTGTTGCGCACCGCGCGACTGCCGGCGCTGCAGCAGCGCCCAGTACAGCTCGAGCACCTGCTGCACGTGGGCGCGCGTCTCGCCGATGGGCGGCAGCTGGCCGCCGCTGCGCCGCACGGCCTCGTCGCCGGCGCTCCAGGCCGCGAGCGCGAGGTCGATGCGCTGGTGGCGCTTGAGCAGGTCGGCCATCAGCCGGGCGCCGACGCCGATGTTGGTGCGCGGTTCGGCCAGGCGCGCGGCCACCTCGCGCGCGCTGTCGCCCCTGCCCAGCAGCGGCGCCGCGGTGGTGGGCATGATCTGCATCAAGCCGACCGCTCCCCTGGGTGACACCGCCCGCGCGTTGAAGCCCGACTCCACGGCGATCAACGCGTTGATCAGCTCGCTGTCGACGCCGCTGCGGGCCGACGCCTCGCGCACCCACGGCTGCACGCGCTTGACTTCCGGCGCGATCTCCAGCCAGGTCAGGATCGCCGACGGCGGCGTCGTCTTGCCGGGCACCCGCTCGGGCGCCGGCGTCGACACGGTCTCGTCGCCGAGCACCAGGCCGTAGCGCGAATCGAGCTGGCGCTCGGCGAAGTGCGCCACGCCTGCCCCGTCGACGTAGCCCCACAGCGCGGCGTGCGCCAGCATGCTGCCGCCCAGCGACGTGGCCAGCGCGGCGGCGGTGCGCTTCACGCCGACTCCTTGCCGAGCGCGACCCGCGCCGCGTATTCGCGATCGAGCATGCTCATCACGATGAGCGAGTCGTAGCCGTCGGCGCCGTCGATCATGATGCGCACGCTCTCGCGCAGACGCCCTTCCTCGACGAAGCCCTCGCTCTTGTACAGCGCCAGCGCGCGCGTGTTCAGCGACTTGACGTCGAGCCAGAAGCGGTGCGCGCGCAGGTCACGAAAGGCCATGCGTTTGAGCTGCCGGACGCATTCGCGGCCGAGTCCCTGGCCCTTGGCCTGCAGCACGACCCGCTTGAGCTCGACGCTGCCGTGCGGATTGCGGCAACCCTGCAGGATCACGAAGCCGGCGGCGTCGAAGGCCGCGCCGGCCTCGACGATGAAATGGCGGAAGTCGGGAAAGCGCACCGCGCCCTCGTGCTGCGTGCGCTCCCACGGCGTGATGAACGGCAGGTTCTGTGAGTCAGTCTCGACCGACGTCACGAAGTCGAGGTCCGACAGCATCGTCGGGCGCAAGCGAAGCCGCTGCTGCAGCGCGTGAGGTTCAGACATCGAGCTCCACCGTGTCGGCCTTGAGCTCCATCAGTTCGCGCCGCGCCTGTGCCTCGCCCTTGCCCATCAGCCGCGTCAGCGACTCGGTGGTGCCAGCCACGCCGAGTTCGCTGAACGCCACCTGCAGCAGGCGCCGCGTGTCCGGATTCAGCGTTGTCTCCCACAGTTGCTCGGCGCTCATCTCGCCGAGCCCCTTGAAGCGGCTGATGGTCCAGCTGTTCTCGCGCGCGCCCTCCTTGCGCAGCTTGTCGAGCGTGGCGGTGAGTTCGCCCTCGTCGAGCGCATAGATCTTGGCCACCGGCTTCTTGCCGCGTGCTGGCGCATCGACGCGATACAGCGGCGGCTTGGCCACGAACACGTGGCCGCGCTCGATCAGCTTCGGAAAGTGGCGGAAGAACAGCGTCAGCAGCAGCACCTGGATGTGCGAGCCGTCGACGTCGGCGTCCGACAGGATGCAGACCTTGCCGTAGCGCAGGCCGCCGAAGTCGGGTTCGTCGTCCGGCCCGTGCGGATCGACGCCGATAGCCACCGCGATGTCGTGGATCTCGGTGTTGGCGAACAGGCGGTCGCGCTCGACCTCGAACGTATTGAGCACCTTGCCGCGCAGCGGCAGGATCGCCTGGTACTGCTTGTCGCGCGCGAGCTTGGCCGAGCCGCCCGCCGAATCGCCCTCGACGAGGAACACCTCGCGCCGCGACACGTCGTCGGATTCGCAATCGGTGAGCTTGCCCGGCAGGACGGCCACCCCGGACCCTTTCTTCTTCTCGACCCTCTGCGCCGACTTCATTCGCGTCAGCGCCTGCAAGATGGCGAGCTCGGCGATGCGCTTGCCGTGCTCGACGTGCGCGTTGAGCCACACCTCGAACGGATCCTTGACCACCTGCGCGATCAGCTTCAGCGCGTCGCGGCTGGTGAGCTTCTCCTTCACCTGCCCCTGGAATTGCGGATCGAGGATGCGGGCGGCGAGAACGAAATGCATCTTGGCCGAAACGTCCTCCGTCTGCAGCCGCGCGCCGCGCGGCAGCAGACCATGATGATCGACGAACGCCTTGACCGCTTCGAACAGTGCGGCGCGCAGCCCGGCTTCGTGCGTTCCGCCCGCGGGCGTGGGGATCAGGTTGACGTAGCTCTCGCCCGTCGCGGCGCCCTCTTCGTACCACGCGAGCGCCCATGCCGCGCCCTC
>DATIFD010000336.1:0-2894 GCA_035455385.1 Burkholderiaceae bacterium | reverse complement strand
GTCGGCGTGGGCATGCACAGCGGGCAGAAGGTCGAGCTGACGCTGCGCCCCGCGCCGCCGGACACCGGCATCGTTTTTCGCCGCGTCGACCTGCCGCGGCCGGTGGACATTCCGGTCAGACCCGAGTCGGTGTGCGAGACCCGCATGGCGTCGACCATTTCGCCGGGCGGCGACCCCGGTGCGCCGAAGGTGCAGACCATCGAGCACCTGATGTCGGCGTGCTGCGGCCTCGGGCTGGACAACCTGCGCGTGGACATCGATGCCGACGAAGTGCCGATTCTGGACGGCTCGGCGTCGAGCTTCGTGTTCCTGCTGCAGAACGCCGGCATCGCGCTGCAGGATGCTCCCAGGCGCTTCTACCGCGTCACGCGCGCCGTCGAAGTGCGCGAGGGCGAGGGCGACCGTCTGATGTGGGCGCGGCTGGAGCCGCACCACGGCTTCACGCTCAGCTTCGAGATCGACTTCAAGCACCCCGCGGTCGACGCCACCGGGCAGCGGGTGAGCTTCGACATGGGCAGCGGCCGCTACAAGCGCGACATCGCCCGCGCCCGCACGTTCGGCTTCACCAAGGACGTGGCCGCGATGCGCTCGCGCGGCCTCACGCTCGGCGGTGCGATGGACAACGCGATCGTGGTCAACGATTCGCGCGTGCTCAATGCCGAAGGGCTGCGCTACGACGACGAGTTCGTCAAACACAAGCTGCTCGACGCGATCGGCGACCTCTACATCGCCGGCCACCCGATGCTCGCGCGCTACACGGCGTTTCGCAGCGGTCACGCGCTGAACAACATGCTGCTGCGCAAGCTGTTCGCCGAGCCCGGTGCCGTCGAAGTCGTCAGTTTCGCCGACGCGGCGCAGGCGCCGCCGGGCTTCGCCGAGCTGGCCCCCGCGTGGTGACCGACGGCGAAGGCAGGGTGCTCGTCGACGATGGCGCTGTTTCGTCTGGTCTTCGGTCTGCTGCTGCTGGCCAGCCTGTTGTGCTTTGCGATGTACGTCGCCACCAAGGCGCCGGTGTGGCGCATGCGCGGTGTGGTGGTGCTGAAGTGGACGCTGATCGCTGCCGCCGGCTTCTTCGGGGTGCTGATTCTCGAACGGTTGCCGATGTTGCTCTGAAAGGGGCCTGGCGATGACCTATCTCTTCATCGCCAGCACGGTGCTCACGCTGCTGTCGCTGGCAGGCTCGGCGCTGTACTGGTCGGTCTACGCCGGCACCGGCGAGCAGGTGGCGCGGTTGCGCGCGGTGGGGTTCTTCCGCTGGGCGGTGGTGATCGTGCTGGCCACCTTCAACATCTGGATCTTCACGCGCGTCGGCGGCGCGATCAAGGACATCTGGTTCCCGTCGCCGCCGCCACCGCCGCCGGTGCTGATCGACGGGCAACTGCCCGGCCGGCCGCCGCCCGAAGAACCCAACAAGAACTAGAACAGCGCGCCCAGGAACTGCAGGCTGCGCCCGTGCGCCAGCGCCGCGCTCGGCGCGTGATACGAGGCACGGGCCCAGCAGTTGAAGCCGTGCATCGAGCCCGGGTACACGTGCACCTCGGCCGGCTTGCCGTGCATCGCGGTGCGCACCTTGTCGACCGCTGCCGGCGGGATGTGGTCGTCGCGCTCGGCGTAGTGGAACTGCACCGGGCACTTGATCGCCGCCGCCTTGTCGAGCTGGTCCTGGATGCCGCCGCCGTAGTAGCACACCGCCGCGTCGACGCCCGCAGTGGCCGCCGCCAGGAACGCCAGCCGCCCACCCATGCAGTAGCCGATCGCGCCGACCTTGGCGCCATGGACCTCGGGGCGGGCGCGCAGCGCGGTCACGGTGGCCACCATGTCGAGCCCGACCTCCGGACCTTTGAGGCCGGTGGCCAGCTCGATGCCGCGCTGACGCTGCTCGCCTTCGTAGCCGAGGTCGACCTTGCGCTGCTGGCGCCAGAACACGTCGGGCGCGAGCACCACGAAGCCGTCGAGCGCGTACTGCTCGGCCACCGTGCGGATGTGTTCGTTGACGCCGAAGATCTCCTGGAACAGCACCAGGCCCGGCCCGCTGCCGGCCGGCGGCCGCGCCAGATAGCCGTCGAAGAAAGCGCCGCCGGGCACGGCCAGCGAGATCCATTCGGTCTTCACGGGGGAAGCCATGCGCGAGTCTCCTTGAGCAAACCTCGAACGATCAATAGGTCCTGCCGCGTTTGTACTGCGCGTGCGCCTTTCGCGCCAGCGGCGACGAACGCGCCAATGCCGCGAACGCGCCTGCCGCATGCGCATGCGTGATGGCGAGCCCGAGCGCATCGGCTGCGTCCTTGCCGGGTTCGCGCGGCAACGCCAGCAGGCGCGCCACCATCGATTGGATCTGCGCCTTGGTGGCCAGGCCGTGCCCGACCACGGCCTTCTTCATCTGCAGCGCGGTGTACTCGGCCACCGGCAGACCGCCGGCGACCAGCGCCGCCAGCGCAGCGCCGCGCGCCTGGCCGAGCAGCAGCGTGCTCTGCGGATTGACGTTGACGAACACGATCTCCACCGATGCGGCGTCGGGCCGGTAGCGCTGCAACACCTCGCCGACGCCGTCGAAGATCAGCTTCAGCCGCAACGGCAGCTCGCCGCGCGGCGCCTCGAGCGTGCTGATGATGCCGCTGGCCACATAGCACAGCCGCGAGCCCGACGACTCCACCACCGCGAAGCCGGTGCGCTGCAAGCCGGGATCGATGCCGAGGATTCTCATGGTGAGATTGCGGTGCCTGCGACGAGCGTGCATGCAAAGCCGCGGGCGGGTGTGCGCCGGCGCTCGAATGCGGCGCCCGGCCCGTTGGGCCGGGTTCCCTGCGCTGCTCGGGCCGCGAGGGCGGCCACACAAACTCGCCCTCGCGCGGGCGCGACGCTGCTGTCGCAGCGCCGCTGCGCTCGGAGCTCAA
>DATIFD010000335.1:0-6232 GCA_035455385.1 Burkholderiaceae bacterium | reverse complement strand
CGCACTCGCCGAACGACTGCCGCGGCAAGGCCAGCCGGTGAATCTGTGCACCGACCGCTATCTGTTCACGCTCGCGCTGCTGGCCGCCATGGCGCGCGGCCAGGTGAGCCTGATGCCGCCCAACGCGATGCCCCACACGCTGCAGCAGCTCGGCGACCGTTCGGCGCCGGCCTATGCGCTGGTCGACGACGCGGCACAGGACACCGGTGGGCTGCCGTCGGTGCCGGTCGCGCGGCCCACGGTGAGCGGTCAGGCACCGGCGCTGGCGGTGGAACCGCAGCAGTGGGTGGCCTGCCTGCTGACGTCGGGCTCGACGGGAACGCCCCAGGCGCAGCGCAAGCGCTGGGACGCCTTGCAGCAAAGCATCACCGCCGAGGCCGGCAGCCTGTGCGCGCTGCTCGACTGGCCGACGATCGTCGGGCTCAACCTGGTGGCCACCGTGCCGGCGCAGCACAGCTACGGCTTCGAGTCGTCGGTGCTGCTGGCGCTGCTCGGCGGCGCTGCCTTCGACGCCGGCCGCCCGTTCTATCCAGCCGACATCGCCGACGCGTTGCAGCGACTGCCGCGACCGCGCGCGCTGGTGACGACGCCGGTGCACTTGAAAGCGCTGTTGTTGTCCGGCACGGCGCTGCCGCCGGTGGACCTGGTGCTGTCGGCAACCGCGCCGCTGTCGCCGCAACTGGCGCAGGAGGCCGAGTCGCGGTTCGCCGGCCGCCTGATCGAGATCTACGGCTGCACCGAGGCCGGCCAGGTGGCGATCCGCCGCACCACGGCCGGCGACATATGGACCACGCTGGACGGTCTGCGCATCGAGCGGCAGGCCGGCGACGACGGCGAGCGCTTCGTCGTCAGCGGTGGCCACGTGCTCGAGCCGACGCCGCTGGCCGACCAGCTCGAGCTGATCGACGCGCAGCACTTCCGGCTGCTCGGCCGCGCCAACGACCTCATCCACGTGGCGGGCAAGCGCAGCTCGCTGGCGCATCTGAACTTCCACCTCAACCGCATCGACGGCGTGATCGACGGCGCCTTCTGGCTGCCCGACGACGTGGCCGACGGCGTCGTGCGGCTGGTGGCGTTCGTGGTGGCGCCGGGCCTGAGCGCACGCCAGATCGTGGCGGCCTTGCGCCCGCGCGTGGAGGGCGCGTTCCTGCCGCGCCGCGTGGTGCACGTCGACGCGCTGCCGCGCGGACCGACCGGCAAGATCACCGCACAGGCGCTGCGCGAGTTCGCGCTGCGCACGCTCGGACGCGCCGGGCGCGGCCTTCGCTGATGCGCGACGGCACGTCGATCGAATCGAGCCACCGCATCGACGCCGGATGGCGCGCCTTCGACGGCCACTTTCCCGGCGCACCGGTGCTGCCCGGCGCGATGCTGCTGGCGATCGTGCTGCGCGAGATCGAACGCCATGGCCTGCTGGCCGGCGTCGCGCTGCAGGTGCAGCAGGTGAAGTTCCTGGCGCCGGTGGGCCCCGGCCGGACGCTGCGCATCCGGCTCGACGTGCACGACGGCGGTGTCGCCTTCAGCGCGCACGACGGCGACACGCTGGTGGCGCGCGGCCAGGTCGCCGGCGACGCCGAGGCCGCGTGAGCGCCGCACCGGCCGGCGGCTGGGCGCGCGAGCGCGAGCGCGGCAACCGCCTGGCGCTGCGCGTGATGGCGTTCATCGCGGTGACCTTCGGGCGCCGCATCGCCCGGCTGCTGCTGCACCCGATCGCGCTGTACTTCGTGCTGTTCGCGCGCGGCAGCGCCCGCCACAGCGCGCGCTACCTCGAGCGCGCGCTCGGCCGGCCGGCGCGCTTCGGCGACCGCTACCGCCACATCTTCACGTTCGCCGCCACCGTGCTCGACCGCGTCTATTTCGCGCGCGGCCAGCTGCAGGGAATCGACCAACGGGTCGAAGGGGTCCCGTTGATGGACGAGCTGGTCGCGGCAGGCCGCGGCGCGCTGCTGCTCGGTGCGCACCTGGGCAGCTTCGAGGCGCTGCACGCGGTGGGCGCGCTGCGGCCGGGGCTGCGCGTGGCGATGGCGATGTTCCCCGACAACGCACGCATGATCCACCAGACGCTGCAGGCGATCGCGCCGCACTTCCACCTCGACATCATCACCATCGGCCGTCCGCACTCGACGCTGGCGGTGCGCGACTGGCTCGACGGCGGCGGCCTGGTCGGCGTGCTCGGCGACCGCGTGCTCGGCCACGAGGGCCCGCGCACCCGCACGATCGAGCTGCCGTTCCTCGGCCGCCCGGCGCGCTTCAGCGATGCCCCGCTGCGGCTGGCGATGCTGCTGCGCCGGCGCGTCGTCTTCATGGCCGCGCTGTACCGCGGCGGCGGCCGCTACGACGTGCGCTTCGAGCCGCTGGCCGACTTCACCGCCGCCGGCGACGACGCCGCGCAGCGCGACAATCGCCTGCGCGAGGCGCTGGCCGCCTACGTGCAGCGCCTCGAGGCGCTGTGCCGCGAGGCGCCCTACAACTGGTTCAACTTCTTCGATTTCTGGAACGAGGATGCGCGTCACTGACCGTCGCTGGGTCTTCCTGCTGGCGCTGGCGCTGGCCACGCCCGCGTGGGCTGCCTTCGGCTTCGACGAGCTGATGTCCACGCTGGCGCAACGCAAGTCCGGCGAGGCGCGCTTCACCGAGGAGCGCATCGTCTCGGGGCTCGACCAGCCGTTGCGCTACACCGGCACGATGAGCTTTGCCGCCCCCGACCGCCTCGAGCGGCTGACGCTGACGCCGCGGCGCGAATCGTTCGTCGTCGAGGGCAACCAGATCACGCTGCAGCGCGGCGAGCGCGTGCGACGCCTGCCGCTGGACAGCGTGCCCGAGCTGGCGGCGATGGTGGCGGCGATGCGCGGCACGCTCGCCGGCGACGGCTCGGTGCTGCGCCGCTACTTCAAGGCCAGCGTCGACGGCACCGCGCCGCGCTGGACGCTGACGCTGGTGCCGCTGGACTTTCAGCTGCTCGGCGTCGTCCGGCAGCTGCGCATCGACGGCATGCTTTCCGATGTGCGGCTGGTCGAGCTGCAGCTCGCCGATGGCGACCGCTCGGTCACGACCATCGAGCCGCTGCCGCCGACGGCGCGCACCCGCACGCCGTGACCGACCCGGCAAGGCCGTCGCACCGCGGCCGCGTCGCGGTGCTGGGTTGGCTGCTGGCGCTGCTGCTCGGCGCGCTGGTGGTCGCGCAAACGCGCATCAGCACCGACCTGTCGGCCTTCTTGCCGGCCGCGCCCGACGCGCGCCAGCGCGCGCTGGTCGAACAGCTCAAGAGCGGCATCGCGGCGCGCACGCTGCTGATCGCGATCGCCGGCGGAGACGCCGCACAGCGCGCGGCCGCATCGCGCGCGCTGGCCGACCGCTTGCGCGCCGATGCCGCGTTCGAGCAGGTGCTCAACGGCGACTTCGCTGCCTTCGCGGCCGTCGGGCGCTGGGTGTTCGAGCATCGCTATCTGCTGAGCCCCGCCGTCGACGCGCGCCGCTTCGGCGTCGAGGGCCTGGGCGAGGCGATCGACGACACGCTGTCGCTGCTCGGCACGCCGGCCGGCGCACTGGTCAAGCCGGTGCTGGAGCGCGACCCCACCGGCGAGGCGCAGCGCATCGCCGAAGGCGCGCTCACCGGCGGCGGACCGCGCAAGCGCGACGGCATCTGGGTCTCGCGCGACGGACAGCAGGCGCTGCTGATGACGGTCAGCCGTGCCGGCGGCAGCGACCTCGATGCGCAGGCGCAGGCGATGGCGACGCTGCGCCAGGCGTTCGCCGCGGTGGCCGCGCCGGGGCTCGAGCTGTTGATGAGCGGCGCACCGAAGTTCGCCGTCGACAGCCGGACCCAGATCCAGACCGAAGCGCGTGCGCTGGCGGTGACCGGTACGGTGCTGATGGGCGGCCTGCTGCTGGTGGCCTTCGCGTCGCTGCGCGCACTGGCGGCGGCGCTGCTGCCGGTGGCCACCGGGGTGCTCGCCGGCGTCGCCGCGGTGTCGCTGGCGTTCGGCAACGTGCACGGCGCGACGCTCGGCTTCGGCATCGCGCTGATCGGCGAGGCCGTCGACTACGCGATCTACTACCTGATCCAGGCGCGCCGCCAGGGCGGCGATGCGCCCGGCCAGGGCTGGCGCCGCTGGGTCCGCGACAGCTGGCCCACCGTGCGCCTGGGCCTGATGACGTCGATCTGCGGCTTCCTGGCGCTGGCGTTCTCGGGCTTTCCGGGGCTCGCGCAGCTCGGCGTGTTTTCGATCGCAGGCCTGATCGCGGCGGCACTGACCACGCGCTACGTGCTGCCGGTGTGGCTGCCCGACGGCACGCGCGGCCAGGGCGCGCGCCGCCACCTCGGCCGCGGCGCCGCCTGGCTGGTGCGCAGGATGCCGCGCTGGCGTCATGCCTTCAGTGCGCTCGGCGTGGCCGCCCTCGCCTTCCTGCTGTGGCGGCACGACAGCCTGTGGCAGACCGAGCTGTCGTCGTTGAGCCCGGTGTCCGCGCAGGCGCTGGCGCTCGACACGCATCTGCGCGACGAGCTGCTGGCCGGCGACGAGCGCACGATGGTCGCGGTCAGCGGCGCCGAGGTGCAGGACGTGCTGCGCCGCGTCGAGGCGGTGAGCGAGCGGCTCGACGCGCTCGTGCAGAGTGGCCAACTGGTCGGCTACGACGCGATCACGCGCTGGCTGCCCAGCCTGGTCATGCAGCAGCGCCGCCGTGCTGCATTGCCCGACGCCACGACGCTGCGCGCGCACCTCGCCCAGGCCACGGCCGGCGGTTCGCTGCGCGCCGAGCGGCTCGAGCCGTTCGTGCAGGACGTGCAGCGCGCGCGCGAGATGCCGCCGATCACGCCGCAGTCGCTGGCCGGCACGCCGGTGGCCGCGATCGCATCGGCCCTGCTGGTGCACGGCGCCGAGGGCACCCACATCGCGCTGTTGCCGGTGGTGCGCGCGCCGGGGTCCGCCGGCGACGGGGCGGCGGCGATCGAGCAGGCGCTGCACGGCATTGCCGATGCGCAGGCGTTCAACGTCGGCGATGAACTGCGCCGGCTGTACGGCCACTACCTGCGCGAGGCGCAGGGCCAGGCGGCGTTCGGGGCGCTCGGCGTCGTGCTGCTGATGGGACTGTGGCTGCGCTCGCTGCCGCGGCTGCTGGCGGTGTGCAAGCCGTTGCTGCTGGCGGTGCTGCTGACGATGGCCGGCTTCGCCGCGCTCGGCGTCCCGCTGGGCATCCTGCACCTGGTGGGCCTGCTGCTGGTGGTGGCGGTCGGCTCGAACTACTCGCTGTTCCTCGACTGGCTGCGCCACCAGGGCACGGCCGACGAGGACACGCTGGCGTCGCTGGCGCTGGCCAATCTGACCATCGTGCTGTCGTTCGGCCTGATCGCGGCATCGGCGATTCCGGCGCTGGGGTCGATCGGGCGCGTGGTGGCGCCGGGTGCGCTGCTGGCGCTGCTGCTGTCGGCGGCCTACGCCGCGCCGCGAGCGCCGTCGGCCGTGACCTGATCGCCACCCGGTCGCACGAGGGCCGTGTGGGAAAATCGCGGCCCTGTTCGAGCCCCATGCAAGCGCATCAAGCACCCCTGTCGCGCTGGAGCGCGCCGCCCGCGGTCACAGCCAGCATCGGGCTGCACGCCGTGGCGGCCGGCGCGGCCGTGTTCGTGCCCGGCGCGTTCTGGTGGGCGCTGGGCGGCATCGCCTTGAACCAGGTGGGCCTCACCGTCGCCGGCCTGTGGCCGCGCAGCCGCCTGCTGGGCCCGAACCGGACCCGCCTGCCCGACGCCGCCGTGCAGCGCCGGCAGTTCGCGCTGACCCTCGATGATGGCCCCGACCCCGAGGTGACGCCGCGCGTGCTCGACCTGCTCGATGCGCACCGCACGCGCGCCACTTTCTTCTGCATCGCCGAGCGCGCGCAGGCCGCGCCGGCGCTGGTGCGCGAGATCGTCGCGCGCGGCCACGACGTGCAGAACCACAGCCATTCGCACCGCCATCACTTCGCGCTGCTCGGGCCGCGGGCGCTGGCGCGCGAGATCGAGCGCGCGCAACGCGTGCTCGCCGACCTCACCGGCGTGCGCCCGCACTGCTTTCGCGCACCGGCGGGGCTGCGCAATCCGTTCCTCGACCCGGTGCTGCACGCGCAGAACCTGAACCTGGTGAGCTGGACGCGGCGCGGCTTCGACACCGTCAGCGACGATGCCGATCGCGTGCTGGCGCGTCTGACGCACGGCATGGCCGCCGGCGACATCGTGCTGCTGCACGACGGTCAC
>DATIFD010000334.1:0-5752 GCA_035455385.1 Burkholderiaceae bacterium | reverse complement strand
ATCGCCAGCGGCCCCAGTTCGTGCAGCCCCATGTTCATCTCGTCGGCGATGTAGCCTAGGTAACGGCCGCAGCCCGCCGCGCAGCGATCGTTCATCTGGAAGCTCTCGACGATGCCGTTCGGGTCGACCTGGATCGCCTTGGTGTCCTGGCCGCCGATGTCGAGCACGGTCGCGGTGCTCGGATACATCATGTGCGCGCCGAGGCCGTGGCACAGGATCTCGCTGCGGATGTGCTCCTTCGAGAACGGCAGCCGGGCGCGGCCGTAGCCGGTGCCCACGGTGTAGGTTTCCTCCAGCTCGGTGTCGAGAATGCCTTTGATCGGCGCCTCCACCTGGGCGCGGCGCGCCGCGGTCTCGGGCAGTGCGACGAACGCACGCTCCAGCGCCGCCAGCAGGTGGCGCTTGATCGAGTCGCCGTAGACGCGGTTCTCGACTTCGATGATCGAGCGGTCGAACAGGTTGAGCAGGAAGTCGTAGCGGATGCCGGCCTCCTTGGCCACCGCCTCGCCCGCGGCCAGGTACTGGCTGCCGGCGATGTCGCGGAAGAAGTCCGACTTGCGCTTGGCTCCGGGCGCGAACTGCAGCGGCGCCTCGGCCTGCAGGCGGTTGAACACCTCGGTGAGCGCCTCGCCCACCGCGGCCGACGCATCGCCGAAGTGCGCCGTCGCCAGGCTGCGCCGGCAGGTGTCTTTAAGATCGGCGAGCTGTTCGAGGTACTGCTCGGAGCGGAAGTCGCGTTCCAGCTGCGACAGGAATGCGTCGAGCGAGCCGTTGAGCGCCTGCGTGCTGCCCAGCGCCTGCCGGAACAGGTAGAAGCGGCTGTTGACCAGCGCCTCCTGCTTGGCGATGGCCGCTGCGGTGTCGTAGTTGGAGCGCGAATTGGTGATGCCGCGGCCAAGCACGTTCTGGTTCTCGTCGAGCACCACCGCCTTGGTGGTGGTCGATCCGAGGTCGATGCCGATGAAGCAGCGCATGGTGGTGGTCCTTCCGAGTCAGCTCGCCGCCGCGATCGGGATGAACGCCGGCGCCGAGGCACCCAGACCAGACGTGCGCTTCTGCTTGATCATCTGGAAGTAGCTCTCGAGCCGGTTCTTCACGTTGGCCGCCGAGAAGTAGCGCGGGTCGACCAGGTCGGTCTCGATGAAGGCCGCCGGCTTGCCGGTGCGCCGCTCGACCTCGCGCAGGATCAGCAACTGGCCGGCCGAGAAGCTGTTGCAGCTCTTGATCGAGTTGATCAGCAGGCCGTCGGCACTGTACTCCTCGATGTACTTGCAGATGATGTCGATGCGCCCCGGCAGGCTGTGGTTGGTGTAGCAGCCCAGGCAGTATTCGGCCAGCGATTCGAGCGGACGCTCGGGGTCGTGGCGGAAGCCGAAGTCGTAGAGCCCGCCGACCTTGGCGTAGGTGGACGACACCACCACGGCGCCCTCTTCGTAGAACATCTTCCAGAAGTCGCGGAAGCTCGTCCAGTTGGGCGGGCCCTCGACGATCAGACGGTACTTCTCCTCGCCCATGTCGCCGTCGGGCGTCACCGGGCCCTTGCCGAGCCGCACGCGCTCGTCGATCTCGCCGCGCAGCACGCGGTAGTACTCGGTGGCCTCGGGCGTGCCGCGGAACGCGGTGAAGATCGGCCCGATGTAGTACACGGCGCCGAAGTAGCCGTCGATCGGGCTCGGCCGGTGCTTGGCCGACTGCAGCACGTGCACCAGGTCTTCCTCGGCCTTGACCGATTCGCGCATGTACTGGCGCAGGCGGTCGATGTCGAACTTGACGCCCGAGATGCGCTCGAGGGTCGGGATCACGGTCTCCTTCAGCTGTTTGACCACGTAGTCGCGCATGCTGGGCGTGATCTTGCCGTCGGCCTGGTACGGCACGTGCAGCATCACCGTCTCGCAGCCGTACTTGTGGCGGATCAGCTCGAACCACTTCATGAACGTGAAGCAGCCGGTGTAGCTGAGCAGCAGGATGTCGGGCCGCGGCAGCGGGTCGCCGGTGGGGCCGACCTCGCCGCCCATCATCATGCCGAGGTCGGCCTTGACGTAGGTGCAGACGTCCTCGCTCTGACCGTCGCGCTCGGCGTCCATGATCATCTTGCCGCTCTTCTTGCGCATGCCGTTCTGCAGCGCGTTGGTCTCCGGCAGGCTGCGCGCGAAGTCGAAGCACATCAGCAGCTCGTTCAGGTTGCCCGGCACGAAGGTGGCCGACACCTTGCGGTTGTTGGCGCGCGCGGTGGCGAGCTCCATGTAGTTCCTGTTGATCAGCTCCTTCTGCAGCCACATCGCGTCTTCCTTGACGACCTGCGGCTTGTTGGTCGGCTTGCCGACCGGGGACGGCATTTCGATAGGAGTACTCATCGTCATGTCTCCTGGCAACCGACGTGCGGCAAGTGATGCAGTGGGCAGGCCTGACCAAGCGGCCGCCGCGGATCTGGCTTTGCCAGGCCGCTGGCGGCGCCCCCTGGGGGGAGGCGACCGCTAGGTCGCTTCGGGGGGGGTGTCGGTCTCATGCGGCGCTCCACAGCTTGATCGAATCGGCGAAGGTGCCGGCCTGCTCGCGGATCGGCGCCATCTGGCCGGTGTTCTCGGCGTACTTGAACGCGGTGTAGGGGATCTTCTGCCGGGCCAGCACGTCCTGCAGCATCGGCCGCTCGAGCAGCGCCGGGTCGCAGAACGACGGCGCCGCGAACACCACGCCCTCGGCGCCGCGCGTCTTCACCTGCTTGAGCAGGAACATGCCTTTCTCTTCGCGGGTGGTGTCGTACTTGGCCGCGGTGGCGGCCGACCGGTGCAGGAACGCCTTCGACAGCTCGGCCAGCGGGTCGCGGTCGTCCGGCACGTCGTCGAGCAGCCAGCGCGTGACGAGCATGAAGTCGTCGTCGACGATGTAGCAGCCCGACATCTCGATCGACTTGATCAGCGCCAGCGGCGGCTGCTCGCAGAACGAGCCGTTGATCACCACGCGTGCGTTGTCGCGCTTGGGCCGCGGCAGCTGCTCGACGGTGGCCAGGTATTCGCGCACCAGCGCCGTGTGTGCTTCGACGGGCAGCACCATGCCGGCGCGCAGCAGCAGATAGACCTCGGAGGTCGGCGCCTGCCACGGTTTGGCGGCGCGGTAGGCGTAGAGGTCGCGGATCGCACGGCGGTTGTCGTTGTAGGCGCGGATCGACGCGTTCAACTCGGCGTCGGTGATCGGCGTGCCGCGCAGCCTGCCGAGATCGTCGCGGATCTGCTGCATCTCCTGGATATAGAACACGCCGCCGACGTCGTCCTGGTAGTTCTGCGGGACGTCGACGTAACGCACGTACTTGTCCTTGAACAGGATCTGCCACATGCCCGACAGGTTGCGGATCACGTCGCAGATGCTCGGGAACAGCATGCCGTCGAGGCAGTCGAGCCGGCCGGTCAGCCCGAGCTCGATCGTCGAGCGCGGGATGCGGCAGATGTAGCTCTGGTAGTAGGCGTCGCCCTGGATCACCTCGAGCGCGTCGCCGCCGCCGAGGATGCCCACCGGCAGCATGCCCGCGGCGTGGATCAGCTCGCGCGGCACGTACACCGGCATGTAGCCGATCGCCTTGCGGCCCGGCTCGGCGGCCTTCCAGCGCTGCACCGCGCCGAAGCTCAGGTCTTCGAACAGTGCCTCGCAGTACTCGACGATCTCGATCACGCGGGGTTTCGTTGCAGTGGCCTCGCGCCGAGCCGCCTCAAGCGAGGCCGGCGCCCCCTTGGGGGGCCGCGAACGAAGTGAGTTAGGGGGGTTAGGGGGTTCCATGATTCAGCGGTGCTCCCAGCTCGGTTTGCGCTTGGCGAGAAAGGCGACCAGCCCTTCGTTGGCGTCGCGCGTGGACATCAGGCGGTCGAGGTAGAGGCGCTCGACGTCGGCCAGACGCTGCCGCACGTCGCGCCGCATCGCGCCGCGCGCGGCGGCGGTGGCACAGGCCAGAGCGGCCGCGCTCTTGCCGTGCAGGTGCTCGTAGAACCAGCCGTACGCGGCAGCCTCGGGGTCGTCGGCCAGCTCGTGCACCAGGCCGCAGGCCAGGGCGACCGGTGCGCCGATCGAGCGCCCCGAATACAACAGGTCTTCCGCCATCGGCAGGTGCACTCGGTACGGCAGCAGCACCGAGGCCGCCGGCGCGAAGACGCCGAGCTTCATCTCGGGCTGGCCGAACTGCGCGTCGGGTGCGGCGAAGATCCACTGGCCGGCCAGCGCGACCTCCAGGCCACCGCCCAGGCACTGCCCGCGCACTGCCACCAGGATCGGTACCGGAAACTCGACCATCGCGACGATCAGCTCGTGCAGCGACGCGAGCATCTGGGCGCAGCGGTCGGGCAGATGCTCCTCGACGCTGGCGCCGAAGCTGAAGTGCGGCCCCTCGGCGTCGAGCAGCACGCCGCGCAGCGACCTGTTCAAGCCGTGCGCCACCAGCGCGCCGTGCAGCGCCGCGATCATCTCGGCGTCGACGATGTTGGCCTTCGGTCGCGCCAGCCGCAGCCGCAGCAGCGCGCCGTCGCAGTCGAGCCAGTCTTTCAGCGGGGGCATGACGAGGCTCAGCGCTTCGCGCGCGGCTGGATCTCGTCGTGCAGCGGGCCGACCCAGCTCTGGCCGGCCGCCAGCTTCTGGCGCAGCAGCACGAAGTCGACCTCGCGGTCGTCCTTCGGGCCCTCGTTGAACGCGGTGAAGCCCGAGCGCGCCTCGGTCACCATGTTCAACGCCAGCCAGGCGCGAGAGTTCTCCTTGTTGCGGTTCCATGTGTCGAGCTTGGGCTTGCGCAGTTCCTCGAGCGTCTTGGTCGTGCAGTCGGGGAAGGTCAGCAGGATCTTCGCGCACAGCTCCTCGACCTTCGCATCGAGCAGCGAGAGGTCCACCGTGCCGCGCTTCATCAGCGCCTTGCCTTGCTCCAACGCTGCCCCGGTCTTGGGCCTGCCGTACGCGATGCGGCCGTACTCGTCGTACAGCGCTTGGGTCTCGACCAGCGGGTTGGCGACGAACTTGCCGTCGACCTTCAGCGCCGGGACGATGTCGGTCAGGATGCCCATCTGGTACGCCTCGTGGGCCGAGAACGGCTCGCACAGCACGCAGGCGGCCATCGCGCGTTCGGCGCCGACGATCACCGGCAGGAAGTCGGTCGCCCCGCCGATCGGCGCCGAGCCGTGCTTGGGCCCGGCCTGGCCGAAGCGCGCCAGGTCCTGCGCCACCGAGAAGTCGCACGCCATGCCGATTTCCTGGCCGCCGCCGATGCGCATGCCGTTGACGCGGCAGATCACCGGCTTGTCGCACGCCAGGATGGCCGACACCATGTCGTTGAACAGCCGCATGTACTGGCGGTACTCCTGCGGCTGGCCGGCGTAGTACTCGGCGTACTCCTTGGTGTTGCCGCCGGTGCAGAACGCCTTGTCGCCGACGCCGGTGAAGACCACGCAGTTGACGTCGCGCGCGTTGGTCGCCGCGCGCATGGCCAGGATCACGCCCTTGACCATGTCGGTGGTGTACGAGTTGTACTGGGTCGGGTTGTCGAGCGAGATCCAGGCGTTGTACAGGCCCGGCGCCACGCTGCCGTCGGGCCGGCGCGCCGGGCGCTTCTCGTAGCGCACCCCCGGCTTGGCGATGTTGTCGACCAGGTCGTGGTTCTTGAATTCGCGCAGCGCAACGGCGGGATCGGGGGCGTTCATCGCGGGTCCTTTCGGGTTCGTGCCGACCAAATGAGGTAAAGTGGTACCAGAATGCGTGTTTAGGGCCAGTGGCGCGTAGTGTTCGT
>DATIFD010000333.1:0-5324 GCA_035455385.1 Burkholderiaceae bacterium | reverse complement strand
TGCGAGAGCTGCAGACGCGGCTGGCCCAGCGCATGCAAGTGGCGCGCAACGAGCCCGCCGTGCGTGCGTGGCTGGCCGTGGACTGCGCGGGCCAGGGCCTGCTGCTGCCGCTGGAGCAGGCCGGGGAAATCTTCAATGCCGGTCGCATCATGGCGGTGCCGCACACCCAGACCTGGTTCGCCGGCGTGGCCAACCTGCGCGGCGGACTGCACTGCGTGGTCGACCTGGCGGCGTTTCTGGGATTGCGCGCGCGCAGCGCGCAAGACCATGGCGCCGAAGGGGCGCGCCTCGTGGCGATGAACCCGTCGCTCGGCTTGAACTGCGCGCTGCTGGTGGACCGTTTGGCCGGTCTGCGGCACGAGAACGAATTGAGCGCTCAGGTCGACGAAGCTGCCTCGCAGCGGCCGGCTTTCGCGGGGACGCGCTGGCAGGACAAGGCCGGCCGTGGCTGGCAAGAGATCAAATTGGCCGCCCTGGCGGCCGATGTGCAGTTTCTCGCGATCGCGGCCTGAAGCTGGCCAGCGCGGGGGTGGGAACAGCGACCGGCATCCAGGTGCCGAGACGACGAGAGGACTCGTATGGGCTTCATGGAACGTTTCAAGGCGAAGGGCCGTGGCCACGGCGGCGCCGTGGCCGAGTTGTCGCCGTTCGACGAGATGGTGGTCGCGCAAAGCAGTGCCGCGGCGGACCGGGCGGGTAGCTCCCATGCGAGCACGGTGTCGCTCGACATGCATCCATCGCAGGCGACGCGCCAGATCAGCACCTCGATCATCTCGGAGGCTGCTCCGTCGGAGCTGGCGGCCGACTTCAACGAATCGCGCCCGCAGCCGTCGGCGCCAGCAGCCGTGGCGGCGCTGCCGCTGATCGGCAGCAAGACGGTTCCAGAGCAGCAGCGCATCCTCTTCGGCGTCGTCATGCTGGGCCTGGCGGGCTTGGTGCTGGGCATGTTCCTGGCGCTGAGCGCGGCCAGCCGCGGCTCCGCCCAGGTGTCCGCCGTCGGCCAGGCGCTGATGCAGTCGCAGCGGCTCGCGAAATCGGTCTCGCAGGCGCTGGTGGGTAGCGCGCAGGCGTTCCCCGAGGTGCGCGACGCGTCGACCGTGCTGGCCACCAACGTGCGCGGGCTGCGCAACGGCGAGGGTGAGCTGGCTGCGGCGCCTGCCAACGTGCAAGACACGATCGAACCGCTGCTGCCGCTGGTGGATCGGGCCGAGCGCAACGCCAATCACGTGCTCGGCCAGCAGAAGACGCTGACCCAGGTCGGACAGGCGCTGCGCACGATCAATCGCCAGTCGGCCGATCTGCTGGAGACCGCCGAGACGGTGTCTTCGTTGAAGCTGCAACAAGAAGCCTCGCCGGCAGAGCTGGCCGCGGTCGGCCAGCTGGTGATGCTGACGCAGCGGATCGGCAAGAGCGCCAACGAATTCCTGACGATCGAAGGCGTGAGCCCCGAGGCGGTGTTCCTGCTCGGCAAGGACCTCAATTCGTTCCGCGAGATCGCCGAAGGTCTGAACAACGGCAACCCGGATCTTCGCCTGCCCGGCACCAAGGACGCGCAGACCAAGGAGCGGCTGCGTCAGTTGATCAAGCAGTACGAGGAGACGCGAACGCAGGCAAGCGCGATCCTGGGCAACCTGCAGGGCCTGGTCACCGCGCGCGAGGCGCAGGCCGCGATCCTGAACGACAGCGAGCCGCTGCGCCAGGGGCTGGAGACGCTGCAGGACCAGCTGAGCAAGGAAACCGGCATCCGCATGAGCCACCTGGCCGTGATGCTGGTGTCGGTGCTGGTGATGGTGGTCGGCGGCATCGGCTTCCTGCGACTGTTCGTGCAAGACCAGGCGCAGCGTGCCCAGACTGCCGAATCGCAACGCCAGGAGGCCGAGCGGCAGGAGCAAGAAGCCAAGCGCGTCAACGACGCCAACCAGGCGGCCATTCTGCGGTTGATGAACGAGCTGCAGTCGGTCGCCGAAGGTGACCTGACGCAGCAGGCCACGGTGACAGAGGACATCACCGGCGCCATCGCCGACTCGGTGAACTACACGGTGGAAGAGCTGCGTTCGCTGGTGGCGCAGGTGCAGGGCACGGCCAACCGCGTGACCGAGACGACGCAGCAGGTGGAAGCCACGTCGACCGAGCTGCTGGCGGCATCGACCGAGCAGCTGCGCGAGATCCGCGACACCGGCGAGTCGGTGCTGCAGATGGCCAGCCGAATCAACCAGGTGTCCACGCAGGCGCAGGAGACCGCCCAGGTGGCGCGCAAGTCGCTGCAGGCGGCCGAGTCCGGCCTGTCGGCGGTGCAGAACACCATCGGCGGCATGAACTCGATCCGCGACCAGATCCAGGAAACGTCGAAGCGGATCAAGCGACTGGGCGAGTCGTCACAGGAGATCGGCGAAATCACCGAGCTGATCTCGGACATCACCGAGCAGACCAACGTGCTGGCGCTGAATGCCGCCATCCAGGCGGCGTCGGCGGGTGAGGCGGGCCGCGGCTTCTCGGTGGTGGCCGAGGAAGTGCAGCGGCTGGCCGAGCGCTCCGGCGACGCCACGCGGCAGATCGCGGCACTGGTCAAGACCATTCAGACCGACACGCAGGACGCCGTGGCCGCCATGGAGCGCTCGACGCAGGGCGTGGTCGACGGCGCGCGGCTGTCCGACGCGGCCGGCGCGGCGCTGGCCGACATCGACCGTGTGACGCGTCAGCTGGCCGAACTGATCCAGAACATCTCCACGCAGGCGTCGAGCGAAGCGCAGTCGGCCAACGTGGTGGCGTCGAACATCCAGCACATCTTTGCGGTGACCGAGCAGACCGGTGAGGGCACTCGTTCGACGGCGCAGATGGTTCGCGAATTGTCGCGCAGCGCCGAAGAACTCAAGCAGTCGGTGGCGCGATTCAAAGTCAGCTGAACTCGAACTCACTGCAGGGTGGATCGCACATGTCCGCTGCTCGCGACAACGAGGTGAGCCACGACCTGAGCGCCTTGGCCTGGGTGCACGACGAACTGCGTCGTACGCTGGAGGCTGCGCACAAGTCGTTGCGCCGGTACCTGAAGGAAGCCGAATCCGCCGGCAACTCGGACGTCGACACCGTCGACCCCGCGATCCTGCGCCATGCGCGCGCCCAGATGCACCAGGGTGCCGGCGCGCTCGAATTGGTGGGCCTGCCGACCGCCGCGCTGATGCTGCGCGCGTCGGAGGCGGCGATCATCCGCCTGGCTGCACGCTCGCGCGGGCTCACCCCGGCGGCGGTCGAGGCACTGGAGCGTGGATCGTTCGCGCTGCTCGACTATCTGGCCCGGTTGCTGGCCGGCAAGTTGATCTCGCCGGCGGCCATGTTCCCGCAGTACAAGGCACTGCAGGAGCTGGCCGGTGCCGGTCGCATTCATCCGGCCGATCTGTGGACCCGGGATTGGCAGTGGCGCGTCGTCTCGCCGGTCGACGCGCCACCGGCGCGCCAGGCGGACGCAGACACCCAGTCGCAGCTCGAGGCCGAGACGCTAGCCCTGATGCGCGGCCGCGATGCCGGCGCAGCTCAGCGGATGAGCGACTTGCTTGCAGGCCTGGCGGCGGGTAGCAAGGACCGGCTCGCCACGCTGTGGCAGCTCGCATCGGCTGTGTACGAGGCGCAGGCCAAGGGGCTGCTGAAGTCCGATCTGTACGGCAAGCGCCTGGCTTCGCGCCTGCTGGCGCAGCTGCGCGCCGGCGAAGGCGCCGATCCGTCCGACCGGCTGGCGCAGGATCTGCTGTTCTTCTGCGCGCAGGCGGTACCTGCCGCCGGCAAGGAGGCAGGGCCGCGCCTGGCCGCGGTGCGCACGGCCTTCGAACTGAAGCCCAGTGCGGCGGTCGACTACGAGAGCGCGCGCCTGGGTCGCTTCGACCCCGCGCTGCTTGCACAGGCGCGCAAGCGGGTGGCGGCCGCCAAGGACGTGTGGTCGGCGGTGGCCGGCGGCGACAACCAACGGCTGCCCGGCCTGGCCGAGCAGTTCGCGCTGGTCGGCGAGTCGCTGCAGAAGCTGTACCCCGAGGGCGAGACGCTGGCCAAATCGCTCCTGCAATCGGCCGCGCATGCGGTGCATGCACACGGTCAGGTGACGCCGGAGCATGCGATGGAGGTCGCGACGGCGCTGCTGTATGTCGACGCCTCGCTCGAGGATCAGGACCTCGACCATCCCGAGCTGGCGGGTCGGGTGTTGCGCTTGGCGCAGCGCGTCGACGGCGTGCGCCAGGGCCATTCGCCGGGCGCGCTGGAAGTCTGGATGGAAGACCTGTACCGCCGGGTTTCCGATCGCCAGACGATGGGCAGCGTCGTGCAGGAACTGCGGGCCTCGCTGTCGGAGATCGAAAAGCACATCGACGAGTTCTTCCGCAATCCGGCGCAGCGCGAGGTGCTGATCCCGGTGCCGGGGCAGCTGTCGTCGATGCGCGGCGTGCTGTCGGTGCTCGGTCAGGACCACGCGTCGCATGCGGTCGTGCGCATGCGCGACGACGTCGACGCGCTGATCGCTGCGGATTCCGCCGACGCGGCGCCGCACCCGGCCGCGTTCGAGCGGCTGGCCGACAACCTCGGCGCGCTGAGCTTCCTGATCGACATGCTCAGCGTCCAGCCGCAGATGGCGAAATCGCTGTTCCGCTTCGACCACGGCAGCGGCAGCCTGATGTCGGTGATGGACCGCGCGCAACGCCCGTCGGTGTTCGGTTCGTTCGACGAGCTGCCCGCGGCGGATGTCGGGCTTGCTGCGCAGGCCGATGCCATCGCCAAGTCGGCTGCTTCCGACAGTGCCGACGCGGGCGACGTGGCGCGCGAACTGGAGCGGCTGGCACGCCAGGCCGAAGCCGCCGACCAGCGGGGCATCGCCAGCGCAGCGGACAAGGCACACCGCGCGCTCGAAAGGGCCGCCTCCGGCGAAGAACGCAAGGAGGCCCTGGCACAGGCCGCGCAGGTGATGAACGAGCTGGCCAAGCCGGCACGCGAACCGCTGGCAAGCCGGCCCGCTCCACTGAAGCCGCTGCCGACGGCGCAAGCGCCAACGGTGCCCGCAGCGCCGGTGGTCGCGGCGCCGACCGGTCTTGAAGACGACGCCGAAATGCGCGAGATCTTCCTGGAGGAAGCGCGCGAAGTGATGCAGACGGCGCGCGACGCGCTGGCGCAGCTGGCCAAGAACCCGAGCGACGCCGGCGAGATGACCTCGGTCCGGCGCGCCTTCCACACGCTGAAGGGCAGCTCGCGGATGGTCGGGCTGAAGGACTTCGGCGAAGCCGCCTGGGGCTGCGAGCAGCTCTACAACGCACGGCTGGCCGACGGTGGACCAGCCGACGCCGACTTGCTCG